>CAZBBZ010000057.1:0-11573 GCA_964489925.1 uncultured Rhodobacterales bacterium | reverse complement strand
CCGTCGCTTGCCCGGCGGCTTCGCCTTGATTCCGGGCTTGGAGTAAAACAAAACCCATGTCCGCTAAGTCCCCCAGAGAGGCCGTTAGACAAAGCGCTAAGCCAGACCGGGGGATTGCGTTCTACGATGGCTAGAACGGCTACGCCAGTAGACGTGGGAGGCGGCTTCGCATAAGTCCGTGCTGGGGTGCTAAACATAAACAACGGCAAAGCCCCCCTCGCCCCAATCACCCAGCGCGAAACGCCGATTGCTCATAGGTGCCAAGCACGCGCAGATCGTCGGTGAAATAGCCCAGTTCTTCCAAAGCGCGGGCCACTGCGGGATCATCTGGGTGGCCTTCGATGTCTGCGTAAAACTGCGTCGCGGTGAAACTGCCCTCGACCATATAGCTTTCCAGCTTCAGCATATTCACACCATTGGTCGCGAACCCGCCCATGGCTTTATATAATGCTGCCGGAATATTACGGACGCGAAAAATGAAGCTGGTAATGACGTTTTTAGCCTCTGTCGTTTGCGGCGTCGGTGAACAGGCCAAGAAGCGGGTGGTGTTATGCGCGTTGTCTTCGATATGGCGGGCCAACACCTCTAGGCCGTAAATCTCACCCGCAAGTTCAGACGCAAAAGCGCCAAGCTTGGGGTCATTGGCTTCAGAAACTTCACGTGCAGACCCGGCTGTATCGCCGCTGATAACCTTTTCTATATTGTTTTGCTTCAAGAAGCCTCTGACCTGACCGAGAAGAACCACATGGCTAACCGCCCGTTCAATATCCGCGACCGACGCCCCCTTGAGGCCCAGCAAATTGGCGTGAACGCGCACAAAGTGCTCGCCGATGATGTAAAGTCCGGATTCGGGCAACAACGTGTGGACATCGGCCACGCGCCCATAAGTGGAATTTTCGACCGGCAGCATGGTGAAATCCGCACGCCCCGCAGCCACCGCGTCAATCGCCGCTTCAAACGTGGCGCATGGCACCGGGTCGTAGTCGGGGAACATTTCAACACAGGCTTGATGCGAATAGGCCCCAAGCTCGCCCTGAAAAGAAATGCGTTTTTTGCCCATTTTGTGTTCTTTCAATCCCGTTTGTTTGATCGGTCGATTGGTCGCGGTTACTACACCTTGAAACTTATGTTGGGAAGCGGATAGAAGGACGCGAGTTTGGTGAATAGGCCCGCGTAACCAACGGGCGGCTGATCAGGAAAACACCCATGAATGAAATGGAAATCACAAAAATCGTTGCGGGCGTGTGCGGCGCGTTGCTTTTGCTATTGCTTTTGAAGTGGGGCGCAGAGACGATTTACCATGTTGGCCCAAGCGGTCACGGCGAAGCCCATGCGAGCGACGTGCAACACGGCTACCCGATTGAGGTAGAAGTGGCTGACGAAGCTGGCGCGGTCGAAGAAGGCCCATCTATCGAAGAATTGTTGGCAGTGGCCGATCTTGGCAAAGGCGAGAAAGTTTACAACAAATGTAAATCTTGCCACGAGCTGAACGACCCTACCAAAAAGCTATCCGGTCCGCATTTGATTGGCGTGATTGGCCGCGACATCGCGAGTGTTGACGGCTTTGGTTATTCTGGCGCGCTAACAGACCTTCCTGGTGAATGGACTGCTGCGGAGTTTTCGGCCTTTTTGACCGACCCGAAAAAATACGCTCCGGGCACGAAAATGAACGTTAAGCTGAAAAAAGGCGCGGATCGTGCCAATTTGATCGCCTATTTGCAGACGTTTCAGTAAGCACTCATACGCAAATACGAATTTTAGGGCTGCCCGATTGGGTGGCCCTTTTTTGTGGGGCGCCGCGCGGCCTGACCGTTCACGCGGGTTCACAACTCAATCAGTCCAAGTGCAGAACTGGACGAAAGCCTTTTAACATTTAGTTAGTTTGGTTAACGTAAGTGAAAATAATGTGCCGATTCAAAACATATTGCGGAGAAAACCCCATGCGAAATCTGGCCCGAGCAGTGCAAACCACATTTCTACACCCTGCCAAATGTATGGCACTCACCACCGTGACAACCCTTGCGATTGGATTGGGATCGGTGGGCGCGCATGCCCAAGAGGTGATCAAAAGTCACGGCTATTCCTTTTTCGGCGATCTGAAATACCCAGCCGATTACCCGCATTTTGACTATGTGAACCCCGACGCGCCCAAGGGTGGCGAGATTTCGATCTGGGCGCCGGGCACATTTGATTCGATGAACCCCTATTCGCGCAAAGGGCGCGGTGGTCGTTATTCTTGGATGATGTACGAATCACTCTTGGGCGAAATGCCCGCCTCTGGCGGCGGTGCACCAGCGGACGTTTATGGCGAAGCTTATGGGTTACTGGCCCACACAGTCGAATATGATGAAGGCAAAACATACGCGATTTTCTACATGCGCCCCGAAGCGCGATTTTCTGATGGATCGCCAGTGACGGCACATGACATCGTGTTTTCGCACAACTTGTTTTTGGAACAGGGACTGCCGTCCTATGCGGAAGCGGTCAAGAAACGCATCACGGGGGCAGAAGCGCTGGACGATCACACGGTGAAATTCACCTTTGCGACAGGCATTTCGCGCCGTTCGCTGGTCAACCAAGTGGGGTCTGTGCCTGCGTTTTCCAAAAAATGGTACGAAGAAACCGGCGCGCGGCTGGACGAAGCGCGGATGGAAACCTCGCCCGGATCTGGGCCGTATACGCTCGACAGCTACGAGGTGAACCGCAACATCGTCTATAAGCGCAACGAAAATTATTGGGCCAAGGATCTGCCGATCAACGTGGGTCGGCACAATTTTGATACGATCCGTGTCGAGTATTTCGCCGATGACAATGCCGCGTTCGAGGCGTTCAAAGCCGGAGAATACACATTCCGGTCCGAAAACAGTTCGCGCCGTTGGGCCACGGGCTATGATTTCCCGGCCTTTAACAACGGCACCGTCGTGCGCGAAGAATTGGCCGATGGCAGCCCACCTACCCCGTCTGGGTTCGTGTTCAACCTGCTACGTGACAAATTTCAAGACAAGCGCGTGCGCGAAGCCATTGCCTTGGCCTATAATTTCGAATGGACGAACGAGAGCCTGCAATATGGGCTGTTCAAGCACCGCACATCATTCGTGCAGGACACGTTTTTGCAAGCAAACGACGTGCCGACGGGTGCGGAACTGGCGTTCTTACAAGACTTAGGCGATGTGGTGCCTAGCGAATTGTTAAGCGAACCCGTTTCGGTCAGCCATGAAAGTTCTATCGACCGGCTGTCGGACCGGCGCAATTTGCGGCGCGCCAGTGCGCTGTTGGATGAAGCCGGATGGGTCGTTGGCGACAATGGTAAGCGAAGCAAAGATGGTGTGCCGTTCGAAATTGAATTTCTCGGCTCCACCTCTGGATCAGCCACCGGAGATTCGATTGTCGAGGCTTTCGGTCAAAACCTAGACTCCATCGGCGTGGCCTTTACCTATAACAAAATCGACCCCTCGCAGTTTACGCTTCGACGCCGTGAAAAAGATTACGACATGATGAACGGCTCGTATGCGGCTTTCTTGGGGACCGGCACTGGCTTGATGCAACGCTACGGGTCTGAAGGGGCTAAAGTGAGCGTCTTTAATCCAGCAAGCCTTGCAAGCCCCTTGGTGGATGCGGTGATTAACAAATCGCTGGAAAGCCAGTCGACGGAGGAAGAAAACGCCTCGCTAATGGCGCTGGATCGCGCGCTGCGTTATGAGTTTTTCATGGTGCCGACCCATTATAACGACAGCTTTTGGGTGGCATATTTCGACCAGTTTGAGCATCCCGAAACCCTGCCGCCCTTCGCGCTCGGGTCGTTGGATTTCTGGTGGTACAATGCGGAAAAAGGCCAAGCGCTTCTGGATGCAGGCGCGTTGAAATAGCGCGCAAAAGGGACGTTCCCCCGTGTTAGCCTATATTTTTCGCCGCCTGCTGTTGGTGATCCCCACCTTGCTGGGGATCATGATTATCAACTTTGCGCTCGTGCAATTCGTCCCCGGCGGCCCGATCGAACAGATCATCGCCAATATGGAAGGCGAAGGGGATGTGTTTGAAGGCTTTGCGGGCGGTGGCAATGATGCGGGCATGTCCGAAGCCAGTGCCGGCACCGAAAAATACTTGGGCGCGCGCGGCCTGCCCCCGGAATTCATCGCACAGCTTGAAAAAGAGTTCGGCTTTGACAAACCCCCGGTCGAGCGGTTTTTGCATATGATGTGGAACTACATGCGGCTGGATTTTGGGGAAAGCTATTTCCGGTCAATCTCGGTTGTGGATTTGGTTCTGGAAAAAATGCCGGTTTCGATTTCTTTGGGGCTCTGGTCCACGCTGATCGCCTATCTAATCTCGATCCCGCTGGGCATTCGCAAAGCTGTGCATGATGGGTCAAGTTTTGACACTTGGACCTCTGGTCTGATCATCGTGGGCTACGCCATCCCCGGGTTTTTGTTCGCGATTTTGCTGCTGGTGGTCTTTGCGGGCGGGACGTATTTTCAGTGGTTTCCTTTGCGCGGTTTGACCTCGGATGCGGATTTATGGGCGGAAATGAACGCGATTGAAAAGGTGATCGACTATTTCCACCATATCGCGCTGCCTGTGATCGCCTCGACCATTTCCGCGTTTGCCACGCTAACGCTGCTGACCAAAAATAGCTTTTTGGACGAGATCAAAAAGCAATATGTGATGACCGCGCGCGCCAAGGGCGTGTCCGAAAGTCGCGTGCTTTATGGCCATGTGTTTCGCAACGGCATGTTGATCGTGATTGCGGGCTTCCCTGCCCTGTTTGTTAGCGTGTTTTTTGGCGGCTCGCTGATTATCGAAACGATCTTTTCGCTAGATGGGCTGGGCCGTCTTGGGTTTGAAGCGGCGGTTGCGCGTGATTACCCGGTGATATTTGGAACCCTTTTTACATTTAGTATCCTGGGCCTGATTATCGGGATTTTGTCTGACTTGATGTATGTTTGGATTGATCCACGCATTGACTTTGAATCGAGGGAGACATGATTAAAGTCGGTCCCCTTGGCCAACGCCGCCTGCGCAATTTCAAACGCAACCGACGCGCCTATTGGTCGCTGATAATTTTTGCGGTTCTGTTTGGGCTGTCTTTGTTTGCAGAGTTTTTTGCCAATGATAAGCCTTTGATCGTGAACTACAAAGGCAAGTGGCACTACCCGATCTATAAGTTCTATCCCGAATCCGCTTTTGGCGGTGATTGGAAAACCGAGGCCGTTTATCGCGACATCGAAGTGGAATGTTTGATCATTTCAGGGGGCGAACAAGCCTGTTGGGATGACCCAGAGGATGTGATTGCGGATGCGGCTGACGGTGTGATCGCGGGGGCGAGCATCGACAAGGGGTGGGTCATGTGGCCCCTAATTCGCTATTCTTACGATACGGTGAATGACCTTAATTACCGCAAGAATTTGGGGTTGAAAGTGACCGCGCCCAGTTCGCCGGATGAACGCCATTGGCTTGGCACGGATGACACGACCCGCGATGTTTTGGCGCGGGTTATATATGGGTTCCGCCTGTCGGTTTGGTTTGCGCTGATTGTGACGGCGGTCAGTTCGGTGATCGGCATTTTTGCGGGTGCTGTGCAGGGTTTTTTTGGCGGCTGGATTGATCTGATATTTCAACGCGTGATCGAGGTTTGGGGCTCTACCCCTTCGCTATACATCATCATCATTGTCGCCGCGATTTGGGCGATGAATTTCTGGCTTTTGGTCGGGCTGATCGTTCTGTTCAGTTGGACCGCCCTTGTCGGCGTTGTGCGCGCTGAATTTTTCCGGGCGCGAAATTTTGAATATGTCCGCGCGGCGCGTGCGCTTGGGGTGTCGAACTTCAAGATCATGATCAAACACATGCTGCCAAATGCGATGGTGGCCACGCTAACGTTTTTGCCGTTCATCACCACGGGTGCAATTGGCACGCTGGCGGGGTTGGATTTCTTGGGCTTTGGCTTGCCATCGTCCTCCCCCAGTCTTGGGGAATTGGCATTGCAAGCTAAGCAAAATCTACAGGCACCGTGGCTTGGGTTTACCGCGTTTTTCGTGTTCGCGATCATGCTGTCGCTGCTGGTGTTTATCTTTGAAGGCGTGCGCGATGCGTTTGATCCGCGCAAAACATTTGTAAGCGGTGACGATTGATGAACGACGGGGCGGCAACTGAACCATTGCTAAACGTGCGCGATCTGAAAATCGCGTTCCGCGCAGATGGAAAAACCAACGAGGCCGTGCGCGGCGTTACATTCCACGTCAACCGCGGGGAAACCGTCGCGCTTGTGGGTGAAAGCGGGTCGGGAAAATCCGTAACCGCCCTATCAAGCGTAGCCCTATTGCCCAGCTCGGCACAGGTCAGCGGATCGGTCACCTATGAGGGCCGGGAAATGGTCGGCGCGTCGGGTCAAACACTGCAAGATGTGCGCGGCAATGACATCAGCTTTATCTTCCAAGAGCCGATGACCTCACTCAACCCGCTGCACACCATCGGCAAGCAGATCGCGGAAAGCATGACGCTTCACCAAGGGGTGAGCGGGGATGAAGCGCGCACGCGGATCATTGATCTTTTGACCCAAGTGGGCATCCCTGATCCCGAAACGCGGATGAAGTCATACCCGCATCAGCTTTCAGGCGGACAGCGCCAGCGCGTGATGATCGCCATGGCGCTGGCCAATGACCCGGAATTGCTGGTCGCCGATGAACCCACCACGGCGTTGGATGTGACGATCGAAGCGCAGATTTTGAACCTGCTGGTTGATCTGAAAAAGCAGAAAAACATGGGCATGCTGTTTATCACTCATGATCTGAACATCGTGCGCCGCCTTGCGGACCGGGTTTGCGTGATGAAAGACGGCGAGATTGTTGAACAAGGTCCGACAGCGGATATTTTTGATAATCCAAAGCACGCCTACACCCGCATGTTGCTGGAGGCGGAATCGACCGGATCGCCCCTGCCCGTGCCGCAAGACGCTAAGGAAATAGCCAGCACCGAAGGGTTGCGCATTTGGTTCCCCATTCAACGTGGTTTTTTGCGGCGTACGGTTGGTTATGTCAAAGCGGTTAATGACGCCACGCTTTCAATTCGCGAACGCGAAACCATTGGTATTGTGGGCGAAAGTGGGTCGGGCAAAACCACGCTGGCGCTAGCGATCATGCGGCTGATTTCGTCTGAGGGGCGCATCGTCTTTATGGGGCGCGATATTCAAGGGCTGCGCTCGCGTCAGTTGCGCGAATTGCGGCGCGATATGCAAATGGTGTTTCAAGATCCTTACGGGTCGCTGTCGCCCCGTTTGACGGTTGAGGGCATTATATCCGAAGGCTTGGATGTCCACGGGCTAGAGCCCGGCCAAGACAAGCGCCAATTGGTACAAGAGATGCTGAAAGAGGTTGGTCTGCCGAACGATATTCTGGACCGATATCCCCATGAATTTTCCGGCGGGCAGCGCCAACGGATCGCTGTGGCGCGGGCGATGATCCTAAAGCCAAAACTATTGGTGTTGGATGAACCAACGTCAGCACTTGATATGACCGTGCAGGTACAAATCGTTGATCTCCTGCGGGATTTGCAGCAAAAATTCGGGCTCGCCTATCTGTTTATCAGCCATGATTTGCGCGTGGTCCGCGCACTTAGCCACAAAATTATGGTGATGAAGTCAGGCGATATCGTTGAAGAAGGCGATGCCGCGCAAGTGTTTGACGCGCCTAAATCTGCCTATACGCAGGCGCTGATGGCGGCGGCCTTTGAAATGCGGGCGATTGAGGGCGGCTCACAATGATGCGCGGCCTTCGCACGGGTCTTTTGGCAGCATGTGTTTTGGCCACGCCCGCAAGCAGCGCGCCCTTGTCGGATTTCGTTTATGCAAACACCTTGCACACGCTGTTGCACGAATTGGGCCATGCTATCGTTTCGGAATTCGAACTGCCCGTTTTGGGCCAAGAAGAAGATGCAGTGGACGCCTTTGCCACCAGCGAGATCATTCAGTTTTACGATGATGCAGAGGCGATTTTGTCAGATGTGGCGCTGGCTTGGCTGATCGCGCATGAAAGCGTTGATCCGAGTGAGTATTATTTCTACGGCGAGCATGACCTTGATGCGCAGCGGGCCTATCGCACGATCTGTCATCTTTATGGGGCGGACCCAAACGCGTTTGAAGATGCCGCCGATTGGATCAAACTGCCGCCCGATTACCGCGAAACCTGCGAGGAAACAGGGCCGCTGGCCATGGACAGTTGGAACCTGATGCTGGACGGGCATTTGCTGGCAGATGGTGCGCCGCCCCAAGAGGTGACGTTGCACTATGCGGATCATCCTTTGAAAGACGCGCTGCAACAGGATGGCGTGATGGAAGACTTCCAAGACTACGCCGCCCAGACCTTTGACTGGCCCGCGCCGCTTGAAATTAGCGTGGCATCTTGTGGGGAAGCTAATGCGTATTGGGATCCAAGCGCGCGGGAATTGACGCTTTGTTATGAAATGATTGAAGACTGGCAAGAAATAGAGCGCGAGGCGGTGAATTAAGCCTCGCGCCCTTTGCCCGCAATCAGCGCACGACTTTGTGCCCGCGCCCGGACATGCAAGTGCTTACAATCTCACTGCGTTCCGCGTTGCCTTCGTAAGCGCCACCAGCGGCCCCAATCGCGCCGCCCAAAATTGCACCTGCAATCGCGGTGCCAACCCGCTCTCCGGCGGCGTCATCTTCAAGCCCTGCCCCCATGCCCATCACGGCTGCGGCCAGCATAGCGTCGTTCTTTTTGTTCCCATCAAGCAAAGGGTTAGATTTGGCCAGCGCCTGACAAGCGGATAGATCGCCCGCAAAATTGGCCTGTTTTGGCCCGTCAATCATAGGAACATAGGTGGACCCACCGCCCTGACAGGCGGTCAAAGCGGTGAGCAACGCTGGAATTATCATATAGTTTTTCATCTGTTTTCTCCGGTTTTTCTGATTGTTAGAAATTAGTTGAAACGCCAAGGAAGGCGGCGATTGTGCCCGCGCTTACGGTTCCACCGCCCCCGGCAGGATCAAAATCGACGGGGATATTGGCCAGAATTTCACCCTGAGCGCTCCAGCCATTTGCGAGTTTGGCTTCCACACCAAGGCCAACGGCCTGCCCGATGCCGATCCGATCTTTGGGGGACGCGCCGTTGGTGCCGACGCTGAGGTCATTCATCCCCAAACCGATCGAGGCATAGGGATAGATCGAGCCAAAATCATAGCCCAAACGCGCCGTTGCAGAGGCGCTCCAATCATTTTCAAGCGTTACCGTGCCTAAATCCGGGTCTGTGCCAGTTGCGCGAATGCGGTGCCAAAACGCAGTTCCGACCAAATCAGACCGAAACCCGGCGCCCTCTTTGGGGGCAGCCAAGGCGTAGACAACCCCAACCCCAAGCGCGGTTGTTGCGTCGGCGTCTAGGCTGAAATTGCCCCCCGCGTCTTTGTCCACCAACAAACCCGCATTGGCCTGACCAACCACCCCGCGCAATGTGAAAGGGTTGTCTTGCGCCGCAACTGGGCCTGCGCAAATTAAAACTATTGATAAGGCAAAGCTCGAGCGCTTTGCGAATTGAGTATTTCGCATCAGAATTCTCCAAAATGTAGGTTTCGGCCGCATCAACGAATCAGGCCGTCATTTTTAATTATCAGAATTTTTTTATTGTTAAACAGAAATTTTTATGTTTTATTCAGCATGGCGAAAACAGAGGAAAATTATCATGGGCTGGAAAATTTGGACCCTGCGCGTATTTTTTGTGCTGTATATTTTGGTGGATAGTCTGGGTGTCTCTAGCTCCATTTACGGCATGATGACTGGCGACTCTTCGACCATGATTTCGAACTTGGATTTTGAGGGGGACGTTGACCCGGCCGTTGACGTGCCACGCTTGGCGATCCTGTTGGCCCTTGGGATACTGGTGATTTATCTGGTTGTGATTGCAAAGCTGTTTTGGGCAATGGATCGGCTTTTATGCACAGCAAAATTGGGCGGTCTTGCCAGCCATACGGCTGCAAAGGCGCTGCGGTCCATGGGGCGCATGATGGTCGCTCTTTGGGTTTTGTTGTTATGTTTGGAAAGCTTTTTGCCGCTGATTGTGTTTTTGCCAAACACACCTGAACTTAGCGTCGAATTTGCGCCCTTTGATTTGAAAATTTTGCTGGTTCTTGTGGGTATGACCTTGTGGTTACTGGCCCGTTTGGTTGATGAAGCACGGGCTATGAAAGAGGAGCTTGCCGGTGTCGTCTGAAGAACCACCACAGGTAGGCCACATTATCGTTCGCCTTGATGTGATGTTGGCTTTGCGAAAAATGAAATCGCGGGAACTTGCGGGGATCGTGGGCATCACGGAAGCGAATTTGTCGTTGCTAAAATCTGGCAACGTCAAAGCCGTGCGGTTTTCGACCCTGACGGCGATTTGCGAAGCGCTTGACTGTCAGCCCGGTGATTTATTGGAATATGTCAGCGCGAAAGACGTGAGTTAAGACGCATTTGGCGGGGCTTCGCGCCCGTGTTCGGCTAAGGCGGCTTGATAGCGTAGAGCGCTTTCATCCCCTGCTTCTAGGGCAAAGATAAATGCCTGCACCCAGAAAAAACAGGCTTCATCAAGACGGCCTGCGGCCGCCGCCGCATCGCCCGCTTGCCCGTATAGCTTAGCAATCGCCGCCCCATCGCCCGACTTATGGGCCGCGCGCAACGCGGCATCAAGCGCGCTGGGTGTCACGGTAGGCTTTGACGCGTTTGGCGGCCCATTGGTGGAACATATGGGTCGGGTTATCCATCACAGGGGAAAATTTGCCCCCATCAAATTCCGGCGCATGGCGTCCGGTTTGCATGCCTTCTACGACGAATAAATCTTCTTCAAAGACGCCGTGCCAAAGGGCGGCGTTCTGATCGATCATTTCGCGGTATTGCGGCGCTTCGGCTGGATCAAAAGCGTAATAAATCTCGGTCATTTCCAAGGTCCGGTCTTTGGCCAGCGGCATCAAGAGCATGGCAAATGCGTGATCGCGCTGCGCGCCGAACAACACGTTTGGAAAAGCCGCGACATATTCAGCGCCTTCATCCCAAAACGGGCTGAGCCCGGCAAAATCGGGGAACGTCATGCCGCCCTCGCCCTTGAGCTGGCGATAAACTTTGGTGCCTTGGCCTGCAAAATGGTCCGGTTCTTCGATGTGGTAATGATCCTCTAGGCGGGAATAGGCGTTCAGGCCGGGGTGAATCCAAGGCAGATGATAGCTTTCGCAATAGTTTTCGACCGCCAGCTTCCAATTTGTCGCCACATCAAAGGTGAAAGAGGACGTGTCTCCGCCGTGATAAAGCGGCGCGTCATGCTCGCGCCAGCGGTGCAGGAGTTTGGATGCGTATTCGTCAAAGGGTGCGGCGTCGCGCGAGATATTCACGAACACCACATCGCGGTAAACCGCAGAAGGAAATTCCACCAACCCCAGATCGGCGCGCGAAATCCCATCGTGCAGGTTTTGACCCGGCCCCCCCACATGCGGGGTCGAGCGCAAAGCGCCATTCAGCCCATAGCACCACGAATGATATGGACAGCGGATCGTACCGCGAATGTTGGTTTGCTCGGCCACAAGGATCATGCCCCGG
>CAZBBZ010000056.1:0-11606 GCA_964489925.1 uncultured Rhodobacterales bacterium | reverse complement strand
ACGCATGGGCGAGATTGACCATATTCACAAAGGTTGAATTTCCATAGGTCCAATTCGCGCCGGGTCTTGCACCGCTCATTCGATCCGCGCATTGTCTCGGTCAACCAAAACAATCACATCTGGGAGCCCCTCCATGCTCGACCAAACCGATCTTTCAACGCTTCTCAACGACCCCACGCTTCTAACAGGCAACGCCTATGTTGCCGGGGTTTGGACGATGGGCAAGGCTGGCAAAAGCTTCCCCGTGACCAACCCCGCGCGCGGTGACGTGATCGCGGATGTGGCTGATTTAAGCGTGGATGACGTGAAAGCGGCCATTGATGCGGCTTATGTGGCGCAGAAACCTTGGGCGGCCAAAACCGCCAAAGAGCGTGCGACCATTTTGCGCAACTGGTTTGAATTGATGGTGGCCAATGCAGACGACCTTGGCACAATCCTCACAGCGGAAATGGGCAAACCGCTAGCCGAAGCCAAGGGTGAAATCCTTTATGGCGCGAGCTTCATCGAATGGTTCGCTGAAGAAGCCAAACGCATGTACGGCGAAACCATCCCCGGTCATCAACCGGACAAACGCATCACCGTCATCAAGCAACCCGTGGGCGTCGTCGCTTCGATCACACCGTGGAATTTTCCCAACGCCATGATCGCGCGCAAAGTCGCCCCGGCCCTAGCATCGGGCTGCACCATGGTCGCGCGCCCGGCCAAAGAAACCCCGCTTTCGGCCATCGCCATGGCAGTACTAGCCGAACGCGCGGGCGTGCCAAAGGGCGTGTTTTCGGTGGTCACATCTTCTTCCGCCTCTGCCATTGGCCAAGAGCTTTGCTCGAACCCCAAGATCCGCAAAATCACCTTTACAGGCTCCACCGAAGTCGGGCGCATCTTGCTAAAACAAGCCGCCGATCAAATCCTTAAGGTGTCCATGGAGCTGGGCGGCAACGCGCCCTTCATCGTATTTGACGACGCGGATATCGACAAAGCGGTCGAAGGCGCAATGATCTCAAAATACCGCAACAACGGGCAAACCTGCGTCTGCGCCAATCGCATCTATGTGCAAGCGGGCGTCTATGACGAATTTGCCGATAAACTGGCCGCCGCCGTCAATGCGATGAAAATCGGCGACGGGCTGGAAAGCGGCGTTGGCACGGGCCCGCTGATTAACCCAAGTGCTGTCGATAAAGTCGAAGAACATATCGCAGATGCGACCGCCAAGGGTGCCGTGGTCAAAGCCGGTGGCAAACGCCACGCGCTTGGTGGCACCTTCTTTGAACCGACGATCCTGACGGGTGTGACCAAAGACATGATGGTCACCCATGACGAAACCTTTGGCCCCGTAGCGCCGTTGTTCAAGTTCGAGGATGAAGACGACGTAATCGCCCAAGCCAATGACACGATCTTTGGATTGGCGAGCTATTTCTATGCGCGCGATCTGGGCCGGGTTTACCGGGTGGCCGAAGCGTTGGAATACGGCATGGTCGGCGTGAACACCGGGCTTATCAGCACCGAAGTGGCGCCTTTTGGCGGCGTCAAACAATCGGGCTTGGGCCGCGAAGGGTCGCACCACGGCATGGATGATTTTACGGAAATGAAGTACATCTGCACGAGTATCTGAGGCCGGTTCAAATGGCGCGCGCTGGGGCGACCTGTCCGTTAACCCTCGACCGTCAAGTTAAAACCCAAGCCCGGAATCAAGGCGAAGCCGCCGGGCCATCGCCAGACCGTCCACAGGGCTGGCGATTTGGTGGGGCTTGGTACAACACATGTAAGTGACAGGCATTTGGCTGCCATAAAGCGCGCCGTCAATAATGCAGGATCGCCATCCCCCGGTCTGGCTATGCGCTGAGCCGAATGGCAGCACAAAGCAACGCTGGGGATAACACCAAAAGGATTAACCGAAGCGCACGCTGGTTTTGGCGGAAATTCCAAAAAGTGCTGTACGGGATGTGTACAAACGGTTTCGCCGTCAGGCGAATGCGGTCACGGCGTTAATAGTTCTGGTAAGGGTTTGTTAAGGAAATTCCAAAAAGTGCTGTACGGGATGTGTACAGGTTGTGTACGGGATGTGTCTCTTGGCTTTTCAAAAATAACTCAACAATTACAATAACTTAGCCAACAAAATCACCCAAAACCCGCCAAAACTGACAGATTTGCCCCCCAAATTAACACCCCATTAACCAAATCACCCAAATTCGTTAACGCCCCGGCGCTGGCCCGGTCGAGTTGCCCAAGACCAATTCCGCTTCCAACAACTGCCGTCGGGGAAGCGCGTTTTGGCCCGATATAATATCCATCAACAACGCCGCCACATGCCCACCCGCATCCGCAATCCCCGATCGCATGGCGGTGAAAATCGGCACGTCCTCTCCGTTCTTCAGGTAGGACAGCACATCATCAAAGGTGATCACCGAAACATCCCGACCCATCACCAAGCCCTTGCTTTCAATCGCCCGCCGCACACCCAGCGCGGAAATCATCGAAGCCGCTAAAATCGCGCTCGGCGGGTTGTCCGCCTCCAGCATCGACGCGGTTTCTTTCGCCCCTTGGATTTCGGTCATTTCCCCCGAACGCACCAAAGCGGGGTCGAGCGCAAGCCCTCCGGCATCAAGCGCGCGGCGATAGCCTTCGCGACGTCGATAGGCAAAATCCATATCCGCAATGCCGTTGATCAGCCCAATGCGTCGATGCCCCAGCGAAATCAAAAACTCCGTGGCGCGAAAAAACGCCTGCGTATTGTTCACATCCACCCAAGGATAATCGGTTTCCACTCCGCTAGATCGCCCATGCACCACATAAGGCAGATCAATCCGGTTCAAAAACTCGATGCGCGGATCATTCACGCTTGGACCTTGCAAAATCACCCCATCCACTGCCCCTTGGGACTTCAGCGCGCGATAGGCCGTTTCCTCTGACGCATCGCCCACGCGACTAAACATGATGTCATAACCGGATGCAGCAAAAGCGCTCGACGTGCCGGCAATAAAATCCCCGAACAGCGGGTTCACCATTTCATGGGCGGTGGTTGGGGTTAACACATGCCCAATGACCATCGAGCGCCCCGTTGCCAGCCCCTTGGCCCGCGCGTTTGGGCGATAGCCGTGCAATTCAGCCGCCGCTGCAACCCGCGCCCGAGTCGCGCTCGACACCTCTGGATAGCCGTTCAGCGCGCGCGACACAGTGGTCGGCGACAGGTTTAATTCTGCCGATAGGCGTTTGAGGTCCATTTCATCCAAACCGCTTTGAAAGCTCGCTCGGAATAAACCCCCTTGGGCTGCGTCCCGCAAGCTGATCTTGCGAAAAAATGTCAATAACAACCCTAGCCCCACGAGAATCGTTGACATGCCGCATCCAAAGCGCTTTGAATTTGGACATGACTTGGCACGAAAGTGGCGCGATCCATAAGCGCGACTAAAAAAACAGCCTGTCTTGGAGGAAAAAGACATGACCCATAAACTACTAGCTGGTGTCGCTGCCGCGACACTTTTTGCAAGCGCGTCTTTTGCGCAAACCGTAACTGTGTTCGGCCCTTGGCTTGGACCCGATCAGGAAAATGTCGAAGCCGTGCTTGATGGCTTCAAAGCCGCAACCGGCATGGACTATTCCTATGTTGGCTCCGACAGCTTTGAACAGCAAATCCGCATCGACGTGGAAGCAGGCTCTGCCCCGAACGTCGCTGTGTTCCCCCAACCCGGTTTGGCGGCTGATCTGGCCTCTGGTGGTTTCTTGACCCCCCTTGCTGGCGGCACGGGCGATTGGATTCGCGACAACTACGCGGCGGGCCAATCTTGGGTTGACCTTGGCACCTATGCCGGTGCGGATGGCGCAGATAATCTTTACGGCTTCTTTTACAAAGTCGATGTGAAATCTCTGGTTTGGTATTCCCCTGAGAATTTTGAGGACGCGGGCTATGATATTCCCGGCTCGATGGAAGACCTCAAAGCCCTGACAGATCAAATCGTTGCTGATGGCGGCACGCCTTGGTGCATTGGTCTGGGCTCTGGTGGTGCCACGGGTTGGCCTGCGACCGATTGGGTCGAGGACATGATGCTGCGCACCCAAACGCCTGCGGTTTACGACCAATGGGTTTCCAACGAGATGCCGTTCAACGCGCCTGAAGTGGTCGCGGCCATCGAAGAATTTGGTGCATTCGCGCGCAACGACGCATACGTTGCAGGCGGTGCTGGTGCGGTTGGCACAACCGACTTCCGCGACAGCCCCAAAGGTCTGTTTGCCTCCCCGCCTGCGTGCTACATGCACCGTCAGGCATCCTTCATCCCGGCGTTCTTCCCAGAAGGCACGGTTGTTGGCGAAGATGCGGACTTCTTCTACTTCCCAGCCTACGCGGGCAAGGATCTAGGCTCGCCAGTTCTGGGTGCAGGCACCGTTTGGGGCATCACCTCTGACAGCCCCGAAGCCCATGCGTTGATTAAATACCTTCAGTCCCCTGAAGCGCATGAAATTTGGATGGCCCGCAAAGGCTTCCTAACTCCGCATAAAGGCGTCGACACAGCTGTGTTTTCTGATCCAACCCTGAAAAAGATGAACGACATCTTGTTGGGAGCAACCACCTTCCGCTTTGACGGGTCTGACCTGATGCCCGGTGGTGTTGGTGCAGGATCTTTCTGGACAGGCATGGTTGATTATGCAGGCGGCAAAGACGCACAGGCCGTTGCCGATGGCATCCAAAACAGCTGGGACGCGTTGAAGTAAAACGCCCACTTAACAAAATGCGACCTCGCGCAGATGCGCGGGGTGGCACGCCTTGTTCAAGCCACGCCTTGTCCAAGTCACGCCTTGTCCAAACCGCTTCAAGCCGAAGTCACCTCAGGTCCAAGTCTAGAGAGTCCCCGTCATGTCACCCGCACTGCTTGCATTGGTCACAATCGTTTTCGGCATCGCCGGATGCGTCGGGTATTTCTACTTTTCAAACCTGATCTTGGACAAACTCATTTTCCCGGCCCGCGGCCCCAACATTGGACGCAACATCAATCGCGCCAATATGGTACGGCCTTGGCTGTTTCTCGCCCCCGCCCTTCTCGCCCTTGGGCTTTACCTCGTCTATCCGTTCTTTGCGACGCTTTGGCTGTCCTTAACCGAACGCTTGCCGGGTAATGAGTTTCGATGGGTCGGTCTTGCGAACTACGAACAAATGGCCAAGGACCCCAAGTTCTGGGAAGCCTTGCGCAACAATTTCCTGTGGCTCTTGGTCGTGCCTGCTGCCGCAACCGCATTTGGATTACTGGCCGCGCAACTGACCGACCGCATCCGCTGGGGCAACTTTGCCAAATCGCTGATTTTCATGCCCATGGCGATCAGCTTTGTAGGCGCGGCTGTGATCTGGAAACTGGTCTATGACGCCCGCCCCGAAGGGTCTGAACAAATCGGCGTTCTAAACGCGCTTTATATCTTCTTTGGCGGGGACACCCCGCAAACCTGGCTGACCCTGCCGCTGTGGAATAACTTCTTTTTGATGGTCGTGCTGATCTGGATTCAAACTGGCTTTGCCATGGTGATCTTATCGGCAGCTCTGCGCGGCATCCCCGAAGAAACCATCGAGGCCGCCATCATTGATGGCGCAAACCCGTTTCAGATCTTTTTCAAAATCAAAGTCCCGCAAATCATGACCACCATTCTGGTGGTTTGGACCACCATCACCATCGTGGTGCTGAAGGTCTTTGACATCGTCTTTGCCATGACCAACGGGCAATGGGGTACGCAGGTCTTGGCGAATTACATGTTCTTCCAACTCACCCGCGCCAATGACTGGGGCTTGGGCTCTGCCAGCGCCATGGTGATTATGCTTTTGGTCATGCCGATCCTTGTGTGGAACGTGCGCAATGCCCGCGCGGAGATGCGCTGATGGATAATATCGCAGGCTCAAAATCCTCGCTCGTTTGGATCACCAATATTGCAGTGGCAGCCCTCGTGATCCTGTGGCTCTTGCCCACGGTTGGCCTGTTTGTGTCCAGCTTTCGTACAACGGATCAAATCTCGACCACGGGCTGGTGGAAAGCACCCTTTGCGGTAACCCAAAACCGGACCCTGCGCACAAGCGCCCCGGACACACAGGTGCAAAACGGGGATCAATTTATCATCGAAGGCCAGTTGTTTGAAGACGGTATCGAGGCAGAGATTTCCGTCTGGGGCATTTCATCGCGCGACATTGATGCCTTTCAGCCCGGTGATACGGCCGCGTTGCGCAAAGGTGGCACCCTTACGGTGCAAGCAGATGGCGCCTACGTCATGCAACACAGCGAGCCATTTAGCGGCAGCCGTGGCCAGCGCGTGTTTGCCACCGCCAAAGTGCCGCCAGAGCTGACGCTTGATAATTACCACTCTATGTTGCTGGACCCCAATAACGTCGAAGGCATGGCCAAAGCGTTTTTCGCCACCCTTACCGTCACCATCCCCGCCACAGTGATCCCGATCCTTATTGCGGCTTTCGCCGCCTTCGCACTAGCGTGGATGGAATTTCCCGGACGCGCGATTCTTGTGGCAATCATCGTCGGGCTTTTGGTCGTGCCATTGCAACTGGCGCTGATCCCGCTGCTGAAGTTCCACCTCGATATCGGCATCGGCAAAGGCTACATCGGCGTCTGGCTTGCCCATACAGGCTTTGGCCTGCCGCTGGCGATTTACCTGTTGCGAAACTACATGGCCGGCCTGCCCAAAGACATCATCGAAAACGCCCGCGTGGATGGCGCCACGGATTTTCAGATTTTCACTAAAATCATCCTTCCTTTGTCGTTCCCCGCCCTCGCCTCTTTCGCGATCTTTCAGTTCTTATGGACTTGGAATGACCTGCTGGTGGCCAAGGTGTTTTTGATTGATGCCACCGGGGAAACCATCGTGATGACCCAAAAAATCGTAGAGCTTTTAGGCACCCGCGGGGGCAACTGGGAAATCCTTGCAACCGCAGCCTTTGTGTCCATCGCAGTGCCGCTGATGGTCTTTTTTCTAATGCAAAAATATCTGGTGCGCGGCTTGCTCGCCGGGTCCGTAAAATAAAGGTGAACTCAATGGCGCAGAACAGCGAATGGTGGCACGGCGGGATCATCTATCAGATATATCCCCGCTCTTATCAGGACAGTAATTCTGATGGCATCGGTGATCTAAAAGGCATCACGCGCCGCTTGGATCATATTGCCGAGCTTGGGGCGGATGCGATCTGGATTTCACCGTTCTTTACCTCACCGATGGAAGATTTCGGCTATGATGTTTCGGACTACCGCGATGTGGACCCGATGTTTGGCAGCCTCGCGGATTTCGACGCATTGCTGGCGCGCGCTCATGAGTTGGGCCTAAAGGTGATGATCGATCTGGTGATGAGCCATTCGTCCGCAAAACACCCATGGTTTGAGCAAAGCCGCCAGTCCCGCGATAACGACAAAGCCGATTGGTACGTCTGGGCCGACCCCCAGCCTGACGGCACACCGCCCAATAACTGGCTGTCGATTTTTGGTGGCCCTGCATGGCAGTGGGACACCCGGCGCGAGCAGTATTACATGCACAACTTTCTGGTCAGCCAACCGGATTTCAACTTTCACAATAAGGACGTGCAGCAAGCGCATCTGGATGTGGCCCGCTTCTGGTTAGAGCGCGGCGTTGATGGCTTTCGGTTGGATACGATCAATTTTTACTTCCACGACAAGCAACTGCGTTCCAACCCGGCCTTGAGCATCGAGGATCGCAACGCCTCGATTGCGCCAAGCGTGAACCCTTATAACCACCAAGAACATCTCTATTCCAAGAACCAGCCGGAAAACTTGGCATTTCTGGAACGCCTGCGCGCGGTCTGTGATGAATTTGAGGGGCGCGCTTGTTTGGGCGAAGTGGGCGATGCGCAATATGGCCTAGAGATCATGGGCCAGTATACGGACGGCGATAACCGCATGCACATGTGTTACGCCTTCGAGTTCCTCGAAAGCCGCCCCGCGACTGCCACTTGGGTCAAATCGGTCTTTGATAAACTGGATCAAACCGCCCCCGATGCTTGGCCTTGCTGGGCGTTTTCCAACCACGATGTGGTGCGCGCCTCGTCTCGTTGGGGCATGGATGATGCGGCCAAACGCGCCTATCTGATGCTGATCTTGTCCATGCGCGGTTCGGTTGGGCTTTATCAGGGCGAAGAACTGGGCCTGCCAGAAGCGACGGTCGCCTTTGAGGATTTGCAAGACCCTTATGGCATCGAGTTTTGGCCCGAATTTAAGGGCCGCGATGGGTGCCGCACGCCGATGGTTTGGGAAAAAGATGCCCCTAACGGCGGATTTTCAGATGCCAAGCCTTGGCTGCCTGTGGACCCTAAGCATCTGCCCTTGGCCGTGGATAGCGATAATCCATTGCTCACCTTTTACCGCACAGCCCTGCCCTTGCGCCGCCAAGAGCCAACGCTGGCGCGCGGCACCCAATCTGCGCCCTGCACCGAAGGCGATTTGCTGTGCTTTGTGCGCGAGCTAGAGGGGACGCAAATCCATTGCTACTTTAACCTTGGCAGCAGCGACGTCACGGCATCTGCGCCAGCAAGCGTCACCCCGATTGCCCAAGCACAGGGCGGCATGGCGCCGATCAATGGGGCGATCACCCTGCCCCCTTGGGGCTATGCCTTGCTAAAAGGGACAAGCGATGGCTGATCTTAGACTTGCCAATATCCAAAAAACCTATGGCGGCAGCGTCAATGTCCTCAACGACATCAATCTGGACATCAAACAGGGCGAGCTGGTGGTTTTTGTCGGCCCCTCGGGATGCGGGAAATCTACGCTCTTGCGCATGATTGCGGGCTTGGAAAAAATCACTGGCGGCACGCTGGAAATTGACGGCGTGCTGGTCAATGACATCCCGCCTGCGCAACGGCAAATCGCGATGGTGTTCCAATCCTACGCGCTTTACCCACATATGACCGTGCGCGAAAACATGGCGTTTTCCCTAAAGATCGCCAAGAAATCCAAGGCCGAAGTAGAAGCCGCGGTCACGAAAGCTGCCAAGATTTTGCAGCTTGAAGACTACCTTGATCGCTTGCCCAAGGCCCTGTCCGGCGGCCAACGGCAACGGGTGGCGATTGGGCGCGCGATTGTGCGTGACCCCAAAGTGTTCCTCTTTGATGAGCCCTTGTCGAATTTGGATGCGGCCCTGCGGGTGGCAACCCGGATCGAGATCGCCCGGCTCAAGGAAAGCATGCCAGATCGCACCATGGTTTACGTCACCCACGATCAGGTCGAGGCGATGACATTGGCCGATCGCATCGTCGTTTTGGCCAACAAAGGCATCGCCCAAGTTGGCAGCCCGCTAGAACTTTACGACCGGCCCGAAAACGAATTTGTGGCCCAGTTTATCGGCTCGCCTGCCATGAACCTCTTGCCCGGTGAAATCGTTGAAACTGGCACGCAGACACGGGTCAAACTGGCGACGGGCTTGGTCGTGACAACCGCGCGTGCCACACAAGACAGCGACAATGGGCGCGCGGTCAACATCGGGGTGCGGCCCGAAGATTTACTGCCCACCGATGGCGGCGATACGATCTATCAAGGGCGCGTTGATCTGACCGAAAATCTGGGCGAGGTCAGCCTGCTTTACGTGGATATGACCGCCGACAAGCCGGGGCTTGTGGCCAAACTGCCCGGCAGCGTCGCGCTTGATGGCCAAACGGTCAATCTGACCGCCCCGCCGGACCGCGTACATCTATTTGCGGATGGTCAAGCGCTAGGGCTTTAACGCCTCTCCCCGTCAAGCTCCTCCCATTTTTCATTGACGGGTCAACGAATTCGTGGATGATGCTGTGCAATAATCGGGAGGAATAACAATGAAAAAACTACTAAAAGCCGCGGCCCTTGCCGCAGGTATGTTTGGCATGGCCACAAGCGCTATGGCCGCCGATTGGACCCCACCGGGGCCGATCAAACTGATGATCGCCTTCGCCGCAGGAGGCGGGGCCGACACCCAAGCCCGCCTGATCGCCGAAGACTTGGAAAACAAGCTGGGATGGGAATTCATCCCCGAGCAAGTCACAGGCAAAGGTGGCATCAATCTCGCCGTGGCCATGAAGGACATGCCCAACGACGGGTCGGTCATCGGCATGGTTGTGACCGAAAGCTTTGGCTACAACATGGCCGCCGCAGATGCGGGTCTGACCCCCGCTGATTTCACCCCCATCGCCACCACCGCAGGCTTTCAGATGGGCGTTGTATCCCTATCGTCCAAAGGCTGGACCAGCTTTGAAGATATGATCGCGGACGCCAAAAACGGGGAGACTTTGCGCTTTGGCACCATGTCCCCGAAACTATCCGATCTCGCCTATCTTTTGGGCAAATCCCAAGGCGTTGATTTCAACATCGTGCAAGTCAAAGGCGGGCGAGCGGTGATGAACGGCGTGAACGCAGGCGATATGGATCTGGGCTTTATGGCTGGCATCCAAGCCAAAGGTGTGGCCGCAGGCGAATTGGTCAATCTGGCCTCTGCCATGTCCATGCCCCTGAACCAAACCCCTGATGCGCCGAAATTTGCGGATCTGGGCGTTGAATTCAACGCGGATGGGTACTTCTTGTTCGCAGGTCCTGCTGGCATGCCAGATGAGGCGCGCAACGCTTTGGCCAATGCCATTGCTGATGTGGTGTCCACCGACGGTATGAAGTCCAACGGCATGATCACCAAAGCCTTTGGTGGCCCGGCGGTGATTGTTGGCGACGACCTGGACGCGCTGATTAACGGTGAATTCGCCGCAGCTGGTGCCTTGCTAAAGGCCGCGTCTGAATAAGCCGCGCGCGAGGGACGTATAGATGCGCGTGCATCTAATATTAGGGATCGCCGTGAGTGTAGCAGCGCTTGCGGCGATCTTTGTGTGGATCCCGATGGACACGGAAACCGGCATGATCGAAAAGGTTCGCCGCCAAGTGACCATCGGCGATGCTTTGGCGCCAACGGTGGCGGCGAGCTTTGTGCTGCTCGGCGGGCTAATGCTCGCGCTCTTTGAACGTAAGGCGGTTGACCAACCAAGCCTGACCCAAGCAAATCTGAAATTTGTTTTGGTCATTCTTGGCATTACCTTTGTGGCCCTCACGCTGATGCGTTGGCTTGGACCTTTGACTTTCAGGGTCGCAGGGGTTGAGGGCGGCTATCGCCCGTTTCGCGCCAGCCTTCCTTGGAAATACATCGGCTATATCGTCGGCGGGGCTGTGCTGATTACCAGCACCATCGCTTGGGTCGAGGCGCGCCTTTCGAGACGCGCACTCCTGATCGGTGTGATCGGTGCGACCCTGCTTGCGCTGGTTTACGATCTGCCCTTTGACGATCTGCTGCTGCCCCCCAACGGGGACGTGTAACATGAGCGCTGTTGATTATATCTGGCTCGGCATCCTCGCGGTTTTTCAAGGCCCAGAGATGTTCGCGCTCTTTGGCGTCAGCATCTCGATCACGCTTGGCATGATCCTATCGGGCTTTATCCTTGGCATATTAGTCGGGGCCACGCCGGGGCTTGCAGGCCCGATGGCTATGGCGATTTCCCTACCCATCCTGATTTCCGCCTTCGGGTTTAACCAAGACGCGCTGCTGCCCGTCATGGGCTTTCTGATCGGGGTGATGAAAGGCGCAACTGTGGGCGGGGCGGTGCCCGCGATCCTGTT
>CAZBBZ010000055.1:0-11698 GCA_964489925.1 uncultured Rhodobacterales bacterium | reverse complement strand
GTTTACAAGTTCAAGGGCAATCTTCTGATCTTTTTCATGTTTATCGCGGGAAACTTTGTACCCTTCCAGATCCTCATGGTGCCAGTACGTGACATGACTGTTAGTATGGGACTTTATAACAGCACTGCGGGGTTGGTGCTGTTTCACGTCGCATTTCAAACCGGGTTTTGTACCTTGTTCATGCGTAACTTCATCCGCGCTCTACCTGTTGAACTCATCGAGGCCGCGCGCGTCGAAGGGGTTTCAGAGTGGCGCATCTTTTGGTACGTCGTCTTGCCCTTAATGAAACCCGCCCTTGCAGCGCTTGCGGTGTTGATCTTCACATTCATTTGGAATGACTATTTCTGGGCGACTGTGCTGACCCAAAGTGCTGAAACGCAGCCCGTGACCGCAGGGCTTTATTCACTAAACGGCCAATGGGTTGCTGCATGGCACTTGGTCAGCGCAGGATCGATCGTCGCCGCTTTACCACCAGTGCTGATGTTTTTTGCTATGCAAAAACACTTCATTGCAGGGCTTACTTTAGGCGCTGTAAAATGAATGCAACCTTTCACGATCTTGCCGGAAAAACTGTCTTTATTACGGGTGGAGGCGCTGGCATCGGTGCAAGCTTAACCGAAGGCTTTTTAGAACAAGGCGCAAACGTTGCGTTTGTTCAGCGATCTAGCGCGAACGATTTTACCAATAAAATGGAACAAAAGCACGGCCGCAAACCTCTGTTTATGGAATGTGACATTACAGACGTAGAAGCGCTAAAAGCCAGCATTGCCCAAACACGCGAAACATTCGGAATCATCAGCGTTCTGGTGAACAATGCCGCTAATGACAGCCGCCATACCACCGAAGATTACACCGTTGAGCAGTTCGATCAAAACATCGCCGTAAATCTACGTCCGCATTTCTTTACCGCGCAAGCGTTGGTGCCGGATATGAAGGAATTGGGTGGCGGGTCGATTATTAACTTTTCTTCCGTTTCGTATATGATGGGCAACGCGGGCTATCCGGTTTATGCGACCACCAAGGCGGCTATCATGGGTCTTACCCGTAGCCTTGCCAGAGAGTTTGGGCCATTTGGCATCCGCGCCAACGCCTTGATGCCCGGTTGGGTTCTAACCCAGCGCCAATTGGATCTATGGGCTACTAAAGAAGGCCTTGCAGATCATCTTGATAAACAATGTCTGAAAGAACATCTCGCACCCCGCGATGTGGTTGATGCCGCCTTGTTCTTAGCCTCTAACACCAGCCGCATGATGACTGCGCAAGCGATGGTCGTGGATGGTGGCGTTGCATTTACTGGCTAGATGATGACCATAAAACCTGCATGGATTGCTGTTGATTGGGGTACCTCTAACCTGCGCGTTTGGGCGATGAGCGAAGATGATAAGGTGATTTCCGAAGCTCGATCCGATCAAGGCATGAATAGTCTTGCCCCTAAAGACTTTTCCAAAGTGCTTGGTCAGCTCTTAAAAGACTGGGATACAAAGGACGCGCCAATTATCGGCTGCGGCATGGTCGGGGCACGACAGGGCTGGGCCGAAGCGCCCTATCGTTCAATTAAATGCCCACCGCTGTCGCCAAACACCCTAACCCGCGCCACTAGCGACGAGCTATCCATGTGGATTGTGCCGGGGTTAAGCCAGATCGAACCAGCCCCCGACGTCATGCGCGGGGAAGAAACGCAAATCGCGGGATTTCTAGCCCAAAACCCTGAATGGTCGGGCCATATTTGCTTGCCCGGCACACACACCAAATGGGTCAGGATTTTTAAGGGCGAGGTTGTCTTTTTTCATACCTATATGTCCGGCGAACTCTTTTCCCTATTAAGCGACAATTCTGTTTTGCGGCACTCAATAACTGAGCATTGGGACAATGATGTTTTTGCGACAACCGTCCGCGACGTCTTAGCAGGAAAAGAAACTTCAAACCCTTTTCACATCCGTGCGGCCCAATTGTTAGGAGCAAGCAAAATGGATGAAGGGCGTGCCAAGCTTTCGGCCAAGCTGATTGGCTATGAGGTTGAGAGTGAAAAAACAAACCTAATGTCGCAAGGGGCCGCAATCATTGGTAATGGTCAAATGACAGATGCATATCGCATCGCCATTTCTTGTGTGCGCCAGAATGTCGAGATTTTCGACAATACGCCAATGACTATTGCGGGCCTAGCACTGGCTCGCAAGGGACTGATCGAAAGAACATGAAAATGCGAAATATCATAGCGATCCTGCGCGGTGTGAAACCCGGCGAAGTTGAAGCCATCGGCGAAGCACTTGTCACCGCCGGGATTACTCGGATCGAAGTGCCCCTAAACTCGCCCGACCCGCTGGACAGTATCGCACATTTGGTAAACCGTTTTGGCAGCCAAGCGCAAATCGGGGCAGGCACGGTGCTAACCGTAGGCGATGTAAAAGCTGTGGCCGATACAGGCGCAAAACTGATCGTTTCACCCAACGCGGATGTTGATGTGATCGCTGAAACAAAACGTCTCGGCCTTGCAAGCTATCCGGGTGTTTATACACCAACAGAGTGTTTTGCGGCACTAAAAGCAGGTGCTGACGGGTTAAAAATTTTCCCTGCAGAACTAATGGGTTTTGTCGGTGTGAAAGCAATCCGGGCTGTGCTTCCGAGTGAAACGCAGGTCTTTGCCGTAGGCGGCACCAATGCGGGCAACTTAAATGAATGGGCGAAGGCCGGGGCGGATGGTTATGGCATTGGGTCAGCGTTGTATAAACCGGGGCGCACGGCCATTGAGGTTGGCATTTTGGCCGCAGAACTGGTCAAGGCCTATGACGCGATTGGGTAAGATTAGCCTTGGCGTGTCGTTATTGAAATTTGACGGCAATCAGCCACGCCGAAAGTTTTTTGCAAAAATCCACATGCTAAGGGGGATCGCAATAGTCGGGAACACCAAGGCCAAGTTCTCTGCTGCTTCCACACTGCCAGTTAGTCTTTCAAACATACCTTCGAGGAAAACCTCATAGGGCAAGCGCCCCGGCATCAAAGTAAATGCAGCCGCAATGACAAAGCCGCTTAGATAGATGCCCTGCATTTTTCGTTGATGCGCTTTTACCCGACCAGCGCGAATGTCGGCCACGCCGCGCCAAACTATGATCAACGTGAAGATAGAGAGCAGATGAATGGGGCTCCATAAACCCAAAGATCGTATCTCGTGGATAAAGAAGGACGTCAGCGCCGTCACCACGGCCATCAATCCAAATAATCGACCCATCAATTTATGCCGCGCGGTGCCTTTTCGGGCAATCATTGCATAACCACCGATAAAAATTCCCAAGATGGCAACTATCGTGTGAATTTGGATAACTGTGGGCTCTTCTGCCCATTCCTGAAAATCCAATAACATCGACCTGAACCCTCGTTTTGCCTTTCTCTCCCCTCATGTTAAATCTTGAAGCGACCAACAATTTCGAGCCGAACTGTATGAAACGCACTGAAAACTTCGTCAAAAGCGATCCAATGCAGCTCGCGATACGTGAAGTGCAGTCTATCGTGCAAAACTCGTCGTTTTGGGTCGGGTTCTTCTGTGTCTTAGCGGTTCTTACTGTTTCTGCACCCTTTGATTCTGGCGAAGAATTCAACTTGCCGCAAAGATTTTGCTATTGGCTAGGGATCTGCATCGCGACTTTCTTCCCCGCTATGTTGGTCATTCGGTCTTTATCACGCCGGTTTGTTTCAAAAGGCCTTGGTGGCATGAGTGCGAGCCTCTTGTCCGGCCTTATCTCAGGCGTACCGGTTGGTTTGATTGTTTTTGGCGTCAATTCTTATATCGCTGGCAACGACAACGGCGAACTGAAAGATGTATCCCGTTTAATATTCTTATGCGCACCAATCGCTGTGGCCGTCGCTGGATTGCAATATCTATTGATTGGTTTGGACAGGCAGAAGGAAACGCATTCTGTCACTCCCAAAGAGTCAACTTTGATGTCGCGCCTGTCATACAATCTGCGTGGAACGATTTTAAGCCTGCAATCGCAAGATCACTACGTAGAGGTCGTAACTAGCGCAGGCCAAGAGCTTTTGTTGATGCGTTTGGCCGACGCAATTTCAGAGGTTAAAGCAGACGGCTTCCAAGTACATCGGTCTTGGTGGGTTGCGCGAGAAGCTGTGGCGAACTTGATCAAAACCGAAGGGCGGCATGAACTGCTCTTGCACGACGGTCGGCGTGTTCCGGTAAGCAGGTCCAATCAAAAAACCGTTTTAGCTTGGCTAGACGAAACGTAAGATTAGGTCTGTAGTCGTAGTCATTCGTCTTCGCTTTCGTATTCAGCCGGATCAAAAGCGATGAAAAACATGTAAGCGAGGTATAGTCCAATCGCTCCAAACGTCACCGCCCATAAAATCCGCCCCCCAAGCAGGTCAAAGATTGAAATAAACGCACACCCAAAAACGAGAGCGATCCGCCGCCAAAGCGGTTTCAGAAGGGGATGCCTTACTTCAAACATTCCACCTTTTTTCATCACCAACTCCCTTGATCGCGACCTATTGTTTATGCAATTTCCCAAAATCTCTTGGTCGCATTGCCAAACAAGTCAGAGATACAAGAAGTTTGAGTACTAAATCAACGCAAAGTGGCACTTTAACCGTCAATGCAGGCGCGCTATTCAGAGCGGAACTAAACGGAGCCGCGGCCTTGGCAAAGGATCACAATCCAAACGTGACGCCCATGATGGCGCAATATCTGGAGATAAAAGATCGCTATCCTGAAGCGATGTTGTTCTACCGGATGGGCGACTTTTATGAATTGTTTTTTGACGATGCTGTGCAGGCCGCGCAAGCGTTGGATATTGCGCTTACGAAGCGGGGCAAACATCTTGGCAATGATATTCCTATGTGCGGCGTGCCTGTGCATGCAGCCGAAGGATATTTGCATGCTCTCATCGGTAAAGGGTTCCGCGTCGGTGTTTGCGAACAACTTGAAGACCCAAGCGAAGCAAAAAAGCGCGGGTCTAAATCGGTTGTAAAACGCGATGTTGTGCGCCTTGTAACACCTGGCACCATCACCGAAGATCGCCTTCTAAACGCGCGGTCGCATAATTTTTTGGCTGCCTTTTGTGCAGTGCGCGACGATTGGGCCGCTGCATGGTGCGATTTATCAACTGGTGATTTGCTGGTCACCTCGTTTGAGGCATCCGCACTTTCCCCTTTGGTTGCCCGGATTTCGCCAAGCGAAATTCTGAGTGCGGAAAACACTCTGTCCTCATTACAATCGATTGCAGATGATGCCAGCATAGCCTTAACGCCACTATCATCTGCGAGTTTTGACAGTGGATCAGCGACGATCCGATTGCAAAAACAGTTTGCGGTCGCATCCCTTGATGCTTTTGGGTCATTCACAAAGCCCATGATTGGCGCTTTGGGTGGGATCATCGATTACCTCGACATCACACAACGTGGACAACTGGCGCGATTAAAGCCACCACGCATTGAACTGTCGACCGCGACAATGGCAATTGATGCCGCCACGCGTCGAAATTTGGAACTTACCCAAAGTCTGTCTGGCGGGTCTGATGGAACGTTGATTTCCATACTCGACAAAACGATAACTGGCGGTGGTGGGCGCTTGTTGCAACAGCGTTTGACGGCGCCCTTAACGGATGCAGATGCGATTGCAGACCGCCACGATGCTGTTTCTTTTTTTGACGATGTAAACCTTCGCGCAAACGTTCGGACCGAGCTATCCAGTTTTCCCGATATGGAACGGTCGCTTTCACGGTTGGCCTTGGATCGTGGGGGGCCGCGTGATTTGAGCGCCATTCGGGACGGATTGGCACGCGCTGTTTCTCTTAAGGCTATTATTCCAGCCGCCTGCCCTGTGATTGTATCCACGGCGTTAGACGCCTTCTTGACCGATGACCCTTTGGCGAATTTGTTAGAAAGCGCCCTTGTCGCTGAACCACCGTTGTTGAAACGAGATGTCGGGTTTGTCGCCAACGGTTATGATGTGGACTTGGACGAAGCCCGGGCGCTGCGTGATGAAGGGCGGGCGGTAATTGCTAAGATGCAGCAAGAGTTTTCTGATCATACAGGAATTTCAGCGCTAAAGATTAAACACAATAATGTACTCGGCTATTTTATCGAGACACCGGCGTCACATGCAAAAAAGATGCTGGCAGAGCCGCTGAATGAAACATTCATTCATCGCCAAACAACTGCCAATGCCGTGCGGTTCACAACGGTTGAACTATCATCTTTGGAAACACGGATTTTGAATGCAGGCGCTCGGGCAGCCGAAATTGAACTCCGCATCTTTTCTACCCTGCGCACTGAGATTTTGGATAATGCTGATCGGCTTTCGTTGGTCGCTGCGGCAGTTGCAGAAATAGACGTTGCAAGCGGCCTGATGGAACGGGCCGCAACTGCGCATTGGACGCGCCCAAAGCTGGACGATAGCCGGGTCTTTCTTATCGAAGGCGGTCGGCATCCTGTAGTGGAGGCTGCATTAGAAAAGTCGGTTGGGGCTCAATTTATCCCCAACGATTGTGATTTGTCTGATGATCCCGGTCGTGTTTGGTTGCTAACCGGGCCTAACATGGCCGGTAAATCTACATTCCTTCGCCAGAACGCACTGATTGCGGTACTTGCGCAAATGGGATCATTTGTTCCTGCAACGTCTGCCCATATTGGAACCGTTGACCAATTATTCAGTCGTGTAGGTGCCGCAGATGATTTGGCGCGAGGCCGTTCAACATTCATGGTTGAAATGGTTGAAACTGCCGCAATCTTAAACCAAGCAAATGACCGAGCGCTGGTGATTTTAGACGAGATCGGGCGCGGAACGGCGACCTACGATGGTCTTTCTATCGCTTGGGCCACCTTGGAACATTTGCACGATGGTAACGGATGTCGCGCTTTGTTCGCGACGCATTACCATGAATTGACGGCTTTGGTGTCTCAGCTGGATGGACTTAAGAACGCCACTGTTGCTGTGCGAGAATGGGAAGGCGAAGTTGTGTTCTTACACGAAGTTCGCCCCGGCGCTGCTGATCGATCTTATGGGGTTCAGGTTGCGCAATTGGCAGGTCTTCCGCCAGCCGTGGTGAAACGCGCGCGACACATTTTGGATATGCTAGAATCAGGCGATCAAAAAGGTAGTATTAAGCCAGAAAAACTTTTGAACGACTTGCCGCTGTTTTCGCTGGACCCAGTTGCCAATGAACCTGCCCCAACCGCAGAAAGCGAATTGGCGCTACGGATGAAAGATGTGCTTCCCGACTCTCTTAGTCCGCGGGAAGCACTTGATTTGATCTATGAGCTAAAGACCCTAAGCGAAGACTAGGCCTATTCCGCGTCTGGCGCAGTTTCAGTTACTTGCGAAGCCGGCGTCGAAGAAACACCCACTTGCGCCGGGCGCAATAACCGTTCCCCAATCGTAAAGCCCGCATTCATAACTTGAATGACTGTTCCAGCAGGCGCATTTGGCACGGGAGCTTCAAACATCGCTTGATGCTGTTGTGGATCGAATTTGTCACCGAACTCTGGTTCGACTTTTACAATTTTATGTTTTTCAAAAACAGAAACTAATTCCTTGCGGGTCAAATCCAACCCGTCGATCAGTCCTTTGGCTTTTTCGCGCAACTCATCGTCAATCGCATCAATCGCCCGGTTCATATTGTCGTAAACAGACAGCATGTCGCGCGCCAGTTTCGTGCCGCCGTAAACTTCAGCATCACGCCGATCGCGCTCAGCGCGTTTTCGCATGTTTTCAGTTTCTGCCAAGGCACGCATCAAACGGTCGCGAATTTCGTCACGCTCTTCAATCAAAGCGTCGATATTGCTCGCTTCAATATCCGGGTCCGAAAACTCTTCATCCTCATCTGGAAGCTTGAGAGGATCATTCTTGAAGTGAGATAGAAGTTCCTCTGTCGACATTTCTGGGCTTTTGTTTGCCTTTTCGTTTGTCGGTTCGGTTTCGTCTGCACTCATAATATTCTCCTTAGAGATCGGACACGATCCGTCCGACCATCTGCGCGGTAAAGTCTACGATTGGAACAACGCGGCCGTAGTTTAATCGGGTGGGTCCAATTACACCAACCGCGCCAATCACTTTTCGATCAGCGTTCATATAAGGTGAAACCACAAAAGATGAACCAGAAAGTGAAAAGAGTTTGTTTTCTGACCCAATAAAAACGCGCACTCCTTCGCCACGGCTGGTTAAATCCAAAAGTTGAGACAGAGATTCCTTGCGTTCAAGATCATCAAACAACGAACGAACCAGCTCTAGTTCTTCTTCTTGCGGTCCCCCATCCAACAAATGCGACTGCCCCCTTACGATGAGCCGATCATTTCCGCCGTTGATATCACCCCATTGGGCAACACCACTATCGATGAGTTGTTTTGAAAGAATATCAATTTCTTGGCGCCGCTTGTTGATTTGCTCGGAAATCACAGTGCTAATTTCGGAAATCTTCCGACCCTCAAGAGCTGCGTTCAAAAAATTCGCCGCTTCCCGCATGGCCGATGGGGTCATTCCCGGCGGTGGTACAAATAACCGGTTTTCGACCGTGCCGTCTGCAAGAACCAAAACAACCAGAGTTTGGTTCGGGGAAAGCGAAACAAACTCGACGTGGGTAATCGGCGCATCGGTCTTTGGCACAATAACCAAGGACGCGCCTTTGGTAAGGTCCGACAAAACCCGCCCGGTACGATCTAAGACAGAGTCGATACCATCTTCGCCGTCAATTTTTTCTTTGATTCGCTGACGCTCTGGTGCCGGAAGATCATTAACTTCTAAAAGCCCATCAACAAACAAACGAAGTCCGCTTTGTGTGGGTATTCGTCCTGCAGAAACATGCGGACTGTCTAGCAAACCCCATTCTTCTAAATCCTGCAGAACATTGCGAATGGTCGCGGGCGAAAGCTTTTCATCAATTTTCTGAGAAAGCGTCCGCGACCCAATCGGTTCGCCATTTTGCAGATACGCCTCAACCACTAGCCGGAAGACATCCCGACTACGGTTGTTTAACTCTGACAAGGGAACCTGAGCAGTCATTCGCATCTCTTTTATCAATGAAATAATCTAGGAAAGGCGCGCTCTAGCGTCAACGTCTAACGAGTGCTTACTGGACGAGGCTTAGACGGAAGGATATGACCGCGACAAACAAATTAGCTAGGACACCGGAAACATGCGGCCATCTGGACGGGAAGCAAGCGATTTAAGACCTATTCAAATTGAAATAGGCGTGACGAAACATGCAGAAGGCTCTTGCCTTATTAAATGCGGTGACACGCATGTTTTATGCACAGCATCTGTCGAAGACCGCATTCCGCCTTGGATGCGTAATTCTGGCTTGGGTTGGGTGACTGCTGAATACGGGATGTTGCCTCGTTCTACGGGTACACGAAATCGTCGTGAAGCCACCGCAGGTAAGCAAGGCGGTCGCACCGTAGAAATTCAACGATTGATTGGCCGCTCTTTGCGAGCTGGTGTCGATCGTGTCTTGCTTGGTGAACGCCAAATTACTGTTGATTGCGATGTTTTACAGGCCGATGGCGGAACAAGATGTGCTTCTATTACGGGTGGTTGGATTGCTCTTAAGCTGGCGTCGATGAAACTGGTAAAAGCCGGTATTATCAAAGAAGACGCGGTTACGGATAATGTTGCGGCTGTAAGTTGCGGGATTTATGCCGGAAAGCCTGTGCTTGATCTGGATTATGCCGAAGATAGCGATGCAGGAACCGATGCAAATTTTGTTATGACAGGCGGCAGAGCGCTGATTGAACTGCAAGCATCTGCAGAGGGTTCAACTTTTTCTCGCAATGAATTCAATGACTTACTTGATTTAGCGGAAAAAGGTGTCGCTGAATTGGTTGCTGCACAAAATAGTGCTGTCGGCAGCTAGGATGAGGCTCTTTGTTGACGATCAGCTGGTCATTGCCTCTCACAATAAGGGAAAACTCCGGGAAATCGGTACTTTGGTTGAACCGATGGGAATTTCTGTCGTTTCCGCAGGTGACTTAAATCTAGAAGAGCCAGAAGAAACCGAAGACAGCTTTGCAGGCAACGCACGGCTAAAGGCGCATTTCGCAGCGAAGGCAACGAATTTGGCTGCCCTTTCTGATGACAGTGGTATCGAAATTGACGCACTTGACGGTGCGCCCGGTGTATATACGGCGGATTGGGCGGAAACGCCGTCTGGTCGCGACTTTCCAATGGCAATGAAAAAGGTTTGGTCACTTCTTGAAGACAAGAATGCAGCCGAACCAAGAACCGCAAGATTTGTTTGCACCCTTTGTCTAGCTTGGCCCGATGGCCATGATGAAATCTTTCGCGGCGAAGTATCCGGCCGCCTTGTTTGGCCTATGCGGGGCGAACTTGGATTTGGTTTTGATCCTATTTTTCTACCAGATGGCGAAACGGTCACGTTCGGTGAAATGGATCCGGCAAAAAAGCAACGAATGAGCCACCGCGCCGTTGCTTTTGAAAAGCTGTTAGCCGGGCCGCTACATGGCCGAGGTTAAGCCCAAGATTGCTGTTTACGTCCATTGGCCGTTTTGTATGGCAAAATGCCCCTACTGCGATTTCAACAGCCACGTTTCCAGATCAATCGATCAAGATGAATGGCGAAAAGCGCTAGTCAAAGATCTAGAAGATCAGGCGCGGCTTTTGGGTCCGCGAGAGGTTAGTTCTGTCTTTTTTGGCGGGGGAACCCCATCTTTGATGGATGTGCCGGTTGTGGGAGCAATTTTGGACCGCCTAGACAATATTTGGGGGCTGTCATCAGACGCAGAAATTACGCTAGAGGCAAATCCCACGTCTGTCGAAGCGTCAAGGTTTGCGGGATATCGGACCGCTGGTGTGAATCGCGTGTCGGTTGGGATTCAAGCGTTGAATGATGCAGACCTCAAATCACTAGGTCGGATGCACTCGGTAGATGAGGCTCTCAAAGCATTTGACTTGGCGTCGCAGAAATTTCATCGAACTAGTTTTGATCTAATATATGCGCGACAACATCAAACACTATCCGCCTGGGAAGATGAGCTTTCCCGCGCACTAAAAGTTTGCGGTGATCATCTGTCGCTCTATCAGTTGACGATCGAAGAAAACACGCGGTTCGGGGACCTATATTCTAAAGGTGCGCTAAGAGGCCTGCCTTCGAATGATCTTGGGGCGGATATGTACATTCTAACCAGAGAAATGTGCAAAGCCGCTGGGTTCGACGATTACGAAGTATCAAACTATGCGCGACTTGGTGAGCAATGTCGTCACAATTTATCTTACTGGGAATATCAGGAATATTGTGGAATTGGCCCCGGCGCGCATGGTCGGATCATTGTGGACAACCAAAAGACGGCAAGCAAGCGTCACTCTAACCCAACAACTTACCTGACAGCTAAAGACTTCGATGAGTTCGTTCCTTTGGATCCTAAGGACCAAGGTCTCGAATACATCGTGATGGGGTTACGCCTGAAATCAGGTTTATCGAAAACCCGGCTTAAATCGTATTTGGGCCGAGAGTTTCGCCTTGATCGGCTTACCGACTTGGAAAATGCGGGGCTTATCGAATTAGACAAAGACTATATTCGTGCCACCGACGATGGGCGGTTGGTTTTAAATAAATTGGCTGAAGCCTTGCTCCCGGATTAGCGGTTCAACTTTTGGCAAAGTTGATCGAGCTGGTCCAATGTTTTGTAGCTGATTTTCAATGTGCCTTTGCCATTGTCGCGATGTTCAATCGAAACCTTC
>CAZBBZ010000054.1:0-11722 GCA_964489925.1 uncultured Rhodobacterales bacterium | reverse complement strand
GCAATTATAGGTTGAATTGTCTGTTCTGGCAGCCGTGAAATCGCCACCAGCCCTAAGCCGCGCAACACACCCTGCCGGATCACGTTTTGAACGCGAAACGGTACGATAAGTGCGGTTGCGAGCAAGGGATAGAGCCAAACAGAGTCGCGAAAGAACAGAAATGTCACGATAATCAGTAAGACCGCGACCCCAAGCGACAATCCGCCACCAAATTTCATGTACTTGCGCGCCAATGCCCCTGCTTGAGGTAGATCGCTACGGATGCGGGGAATCTCTCTGGTTGAAAGGACGCCTAACCCAAAGTCACCTGCGCGCGTTAAAAGAAATAACGCAGAAAAACAGACTTGAAAGACGCCAAACTCGCTCGGTGATAGTGTAGATGCGGCGACTATCGTAAATACGAAGAATAACAGCTTGCCTGATATATTTACGCCGAAAAGCAGGATGAACTTGCTTATATTCTCAGATTTCAGAAAGCGGGCTATTTTTTTCATTTTGTTTCTTCAACCTAGAGCGAGCCAGTTATTTTAGATCAATGCGTTAGCGCGTTTTATTGAAGCTGTTTCGGGCTAAAACGCGCTTACGATACTTTTTGACACATTAAAAACGGTAATTGTTGGGCGACACCGATTATGCTTGTTTCATAGGTAAACCCGGGTTTTGGTGTAAATGTATTTGATTGAATATTGATCGAATCGTTTAACCTTGCTAACACCCTCTTGTGTTTAATCCGCCAAAGGGGATCGTGACCTGCGATCCTTCGTGTATTTCCGGCGTAGATGGGGGTAGTAATGGACTTCAAGGGAAAAACCGTCGCCGTAACGGGCGCGTGTGGTACTGTTGGGAAGGCTCTAACCGACCTTTTGGTGTCTCAAGGGTGCAAATCTGTCGTTGCAATCGATAACAACGAAAGCGACCTGTTCCACCTTTCCGAGAAATATGGCGAAGACCGCGTGAATGCGGTGTTCTGTGATATTCGCGATTTGCGTTCTGTAAAGCGCGCTTTTGCTGGTGTGAACACAGTGTTCCACGCCGCGGCGCTGAAACACGTGATCATGATGGAACGTTCGCCAAACGAGGCGATCCAGACCAACATCACTGGAACAGAAAACGTCATCGAAGCTGCCTTCGCGAACGATGTAGAGCGTGTTTTGTTCACGTCGTCGGACAAAGCGGTGAACCCATCCAGTGTGATGGGCACGTCCAAGCTATTTGGCGAAAAGTTGATGCTAGCGGCCGATCAGCGTGCTGGTGAAAACGGTCCCGTTTTTGCATCCACGCGTTTCGGTAACGTTTTGGGATCACGCGGTTCGGTTCTGACGATTTTCGCGAAGCAAATCGAAGAGGGCAAGCCGCTGACGCTGACCCACGAACATATGACGCGCTTCATCATGTCGATTGAGCAAGCCTCTGAATTGGTTGTGCGCTCGGCATTGATTGCCAAGGGTGGCGAGCTGTTCATTACAAAAATGCCGGTCGTGAACATCAAAGACCTTGGGTATGCGATGTGCGATCTGCTTGCGCCAAAGGAAGCGCTTTATCAAAGCGATAAAGGCTTCAAAATCATCGGCAGTAAGCCGGGCGAGAAGCTGTACGAAGAGCTATGCACCGCAGAAGAAGCCTGCCGGATGCGCGATGATGGCGATTACTATGTGATCGATCCATTGGGTAAGGCCACGTTGGCCGAAGCGTCTTCGGAAGATATTGCGGCCTATAACTCGGCCAATGTTCCGGGTATGCATCGCCAGCAAATTGCGAAGTACCTTGAAAAGTGGAAGCTTGTAACACCATCAGACTCCTTGCGTTCTGTGGGTGCGGCTGCCATTGATAAGATCAAAGCTGCTTAGTCCATTCATCGTTTTTGTAGACTGTTTTGATCGTGGTTCGCTTATTGGACATTATAATCTCGCTTGCCCTGCTGCCATTCTTTTTGGTGGTGGGCTTGCTTGTCGCGCTCGTCGTAAAGATTTCGATCTGGACCGGCGTTGACGGGCCTGGGCCGATCTTGTTTATGCAAGAACGCTTGGGGCTGAACAAAAAGCCATTCACCGTTGTTAAGTTTCGCACCATGCATTTGGATGCGGAAAAGGGCGGTGTGCGTTTGGCGGCGATTGACGATGATCGTGCCACGAAAATCGGACGATTCTTGCGAAAATCGCGATTGGACGAAATTCCGCAGATTTGGAACGTGCTGGTCGGCGATATGTCCATGGTCGGTCCACGTCCCATCCGTAAGGTTGTGGTCGATCGCTTGGAAAAGCTTGATCCGAAATATGTGGATCGGTTTCAGGTTAAGCCCGGCTTAACTGGATATGCGCAACTGTTTGCGTCCTACGGAGACTCGGTTGAGGCTCAGTTGGAAAAACTACATCATGAATTGCGTCATCTTGACGAAGTCGGTGCGCTCGGCACCTATTGTAAACTTATTTTTCAAACTGTTATCGCGGTGCTGACACTTAAAGGCCGCTGATCAATTCCCGAACAGGAGCAATACAATGCGCGTAATCATCTTAGGTGCCGATGGATATCTCGGCTGGCCAACAGCAATGGATATGGCTGCAGCTGGGCATGAAGTTTGGGCCGTTGATAATTATCTGCGCCGCCAAATTGCACAGCAGACCAATTCAGAGGCGCTGTTTGCAACGCCCAACCTGCAAAACCGGACGGAAATCTTCGAAGCCAACCACGGCAAGAAGATCAACTACCGTATTATGGATTTGAACGAGTACGAACCGCTTGCTGCCTTGATGGAAGAAGTGAAGCCGGACGCGATCATCCACTATGCGGAACAGCCATCTGCACCTTATTCGATGCGCGGTTTTTCCGAAGCGAACATGACTTTGCGCAACAACCTTGGCGTGACGTTCAACGTGCTTTGGGCAATGACAGAACACGCGCCAGACGCGCATTTGATCAAGCTCGGCACGATGGGTGAGTACGGTACGCCGAACATCGACATTGAAGAAGGCTGGATCGACATCGATCACAAAGGGCGCAGCGGCAAGTTCCTGTTCCCCCGTGCAGCGGGATCGCTTTATCACACGACCAAGGTGCTCGACACGGATCTTATTTGGTTCTACGTGCGCACCTATGGTTTGCGCGTTACCGATTTGATGCAGGGTCCGGTTTACGGGCTTTATACGGATGAGGTCGGCACAGACGAGCGTTTGTTCCCACACTTCCACTATGACGACATTTTCGGCACGGTTGTGAACCGTTTCTTGACCCAAGCGGTCGCGGGCATTCCGCTGACGGTGTTTGGTAAGGGCGGTCAGACGCGTGGTTACTTGAACCTGAAAGACACGTTGCAATGTGTCGATCTGGCGATGAAAAACCCTGTTGAAAAGGGCGATCTGCGCATTTTGAACCAGTTCACCGAGACCTTTACGGTCAATGAGCTGGCTGAAAAAGTGACAGAGGCTGCGGCTGATCTGGACATTAAAGTCGAGATCAAAAACGTAGAAAACCCGCGCAAAGAAATGGAAGATCACTACTATAACCCGATGCATTCGGGTCTGGTTGATCTGGGTCTGAAGCCGAATTTCATGACCAAAGAGGTTCTGATCGAGATGTTGCAGATTGTGCAAAAGTACAGCGCTGACATCGATCATGCGAAAGTTCTTCCACGCGTGAAATGGTCATGAAGTGGCTGATTACTGGTGGGTGCGGCTTTATTGGGCGCTCGCTGATTACCAGCCTGATTAAAGACACGAACAACAGCATCCGTGTGCTGGACAATTTGTCCGGCGGCTCGGTGCCTGATCTAAAACGGGTCGCGCCAGAGCTGACGCAGCAAGAGTTTGCGCAGGGCGTTGCGTTGGATGACGCGCGGGTGTCGCTGCTCGTTGGTGATATTCGTGACCCGGATGCCTGTATGGCTGCGGCAAAAGACGTTGATGTGATTGTGCATTTGGCGGCCAACACGGGCGTTGGTCCGTCGATGGAAAATCCTGTGATGGATTGCGACACCAATGTGCGTGGGACATTGAATGTGCTGGAAGGCGCGCGGGCCAATGGCGTTGGGCGTTTGGTGTTCGCATCATCCGGCGCACCGCTTGGCGCGGTTGAACCTCCTGTGCATGAAAAGCTCGCGCCGAAGCCGATGTCGCCTTATGGGGCGAGTAAATTGGCAGGCGAGGGCTATTGTTCGGCCTATTACCAAGCCTTTGGCATTGATACGGTCGCTTTGCGGTTCGGCAATGTTTACGGCCCAGGTTCGTCGCTGAAAGAAAGCGTTGTCGCGAAGTTCATTCGCCTTGCGATGAACGGCGAAAATATCGAGATTTACGGTGATGGGGCGCAGACGCGTGACTTTATCTATATCTTCGATTTGGTTGATGCGATCTTGGCGGCCCAAAGCACGGATGGTGTGGGCGGCGAGGTCTTTCAGATTGCGACGAACCACGAAACCACGATTTTGGAATTGGTTGATCGGATGCAGAAGGTCTTTACGGCCAATGGCATTTCCAACCCTGAAGTCATTTACGGGGACAAGCGCCCCGGTGACATCGTGCGCAACTATTCGGATACGTCCAAAGCGAAAGCGATGTTGGGCTGGCAGGCCGAAATGGACCTAGATGTTGGATTGCAGGCGACAATCGACTATTTCAAGGCGCTATCCTAAGGCTTTAAGCCTGATTTGTCCAAGTTTGGGCAATGTCTTTACAAGATTTACCCGTCTCTATCGCTTGATAGAGGCGGGTTTTGCTTTCTTGGAACCGGGAAATCGCAAAGCGCGCGGTAATATTGTCATGGGTATCTTGAGCGTTTTGCACGGGGACATTCGCGTCGATATGGGCTTTGACCTTATCCGCGAGACCAGATGCGTCGCGTTGATCCACCAGATGCAAAAACGGAGTGCCATCAAACACTTCGCGCACGCCAGATACATCGAAAGTAAAGAACGGCGTGCCACCATAAGCAGCCTCAGCCGCGACATTGGGCAAGCCCTCGTATTTAGAGGTCATCAAGAACCCGTCCGCACCGGCAATCAAGTCAATCGCGTCCGTGCGGTGACCTAAGAAATTCACCTGATCGCAAAGACCGTTTTCTTTGGTGAATGCTTCAAGCTGCGCGTAATATTCCATTTCCGAGGCGTGCAAAGCCACGCCGACAAAACTAAGCGTCACTGGCACGCCCGCGTTTTTAAGCAAATTCACGACGTGAAGCGCTTCGATCTGGGCCTTGCTCGGCACGATGCGAGCCACATAGACCATATTGAAGCTGGCCTCGGACGTGTTGGTTTCGGTTCTGAAATAGGCCTGTTTAGCCGCTTTCCAGCTTGCAAAATCCGCTTGCCGTTCAAAAGCCTTTGGCGTGAAAATCACGACGCTCTTGGCCGGGTCGCCCAAGTTTTCGCGATCATATTTGTCGTGCAATTCTTGGCCTACAAACACGTAAAGATCCGTCATGCGACGCACAAAGCGTTCCATCGCGTTCAAAACCACGCGCTTGGCTTTGGGCATGGATGGTGCTGTGGTTGGACCGTGTACCGTGTGAATAACGCGGGTATTGCGCATAAACATCCCCGCAATGCGCCCCACGAGGCCCGCCTTGGCAAGATGGGTGTGCAACACATCGGGGCGTTCGGCGCGTAGCACCTTTAGGATGGCCCAAAAGGATTTGAGGTCGTTGAGTGGGTGGATCGGCTTATCAAGGACGGGCAGTTGGATGTTGCGCACACCGGCCCCGTTATAGTCCGCACCGCTTTTGCCGAAAACATTCACCATTTCATGGCCTAAATCCACCCCGGTTTTAAGGGACAATGAAGTGCGGCGCGTGCTGCCCGCCTTGTGATTAAACGTGGTCGAAAGATGCAGCACTTTATAGGGTTTAGCCCCTTTAACAGAGGATGATTCGGAAAGCTGAGCAGCCGAGTCTTGGCTTTGGTTTTTTGACACCACCCGATCCCTTATAGGCGTTTTGAAAGATCGCCCGTTCATAGGTGCTCGGCGCTAATTCGTCACGTATTTTCCGAATTTTTGCCGTGAAAAAAGGGATTTGTAGTCGTTTTACCGCCATGTTTACGGCGTTGAATAGTCGACAAAACTATTGAAGGGCCTTATGCCGATCCCCACACGAGATCCGTAAAATTGATTATTTGCATCACATTGCAATGCCCACTTCAACAAAGACTCCAAATCTTGGCTACTTTTCCTATATAAGTGGTGAAAGTGCGGGGGCGAGTATCCAGTTATGAAAAATGAAATGATTAAGAGTTCTGATATTGTGCACGTTGCCTCTGCGAGCGACGAGGACGATGATTCCATCGACCTGCGTGGTTTGTTGCTGACGCTTTGGCGTGGCAAGTGGGTAATCGCGGTGTGTATATTGATGGCTTTGGCGCTTTCGGTCTTGGCTGTTTCGCAGCTTGAAGCGCGGTATCGTGCAACGGCGACGGTCATGTTTGACCCGCAGCGGACCAATGTGATCGACGATGTGGTCGAAGCTGAAGAGTTCGCTAAGGATACATTGCAGAACCAAATTCAGATTTTGCGGTCCAATAACCTGATTGAGCGGGTTGTAGATGACCTGAAACTGGATCGCTATGCAGAGTTTAATCCGACGTTGCGCGTTGAAGAAGCAGGGGCTTTTGATCGTTTACGCAGCATCATTGGAATGCCGCCCGAAGTCCGAGAGCTTTTGCGCAACTTGGGGATTTTATCGCCGCCCGCACCCCCAGTTGATGCAGAACGTACCGCACGCAACGAACGGCTGGCGGTCATTCAAAATGTCAAAAATAACCTGACGATGAACCCGGTTGCTGGCAGCCGTGTGATCGAGATTTCGTTTACCTCGCAAAAGCCTGAACGTGCTGCGCGGATCGCCAATGGCGTGACCGAGCAATACACGACCGATCAATTGCAAGGAAAACTGGAACAAGCGCGCTCTGCGACCACTTGGTTGAGTGGCCGTGTGCAAGAACTTGAAGAAGTGGTGAACACGTCGGAAAACCGCATCGAGGTTCTGCGTGAAAAGCTGTCGATTGAAGCGGGCCAAAGCCTTGAGATGACGAACCAACAGTTGCAGGCGCTTAGTGGATCGCTTGCGGTTGCGCGCACGCAGCTTTCCCAAACTGAATCTAAGGGCTTTCGTCTAGCCGCGGCACTGCGCGCCAATCAAGATTTGGGCGCTGTTCCAGAATTTCGCGACAGTGATTTGATTGCCAATTATCGCCAGCAAGAAAGTGCGTTGGTGAGCCAAGAATTACAGCTAAAAACCACAGTTGGTGAAGGTCACCCGCGTTTGGTGCGTTTGCGTGCGCAAATTGAAGAAATTCGCACCAATATGCAGGAAGAGGCCAAGCGCGTTGTAACGGCAGTGCAAATTGACGTGGACTCCCTAAAGGCGCAGGTGAACCAGTTGTCCCAAGAAGTGCGGGCGCTGGAAACCAAAGCTTTGGGTCAATCGCGTGATGAAATCCAGTTGCGCCAGCTAGAGCGTGAAGCGCAGGCAAATCGGTCCTTGTACGAAAACCTACTTGGAAAACTGCAGGAAACTGTGGCCCAAGAATCGCTGCAAGCCACTGATATCCGCATTTTGTCATCCGCAGAACCGCCAACCCATGCGCAATCTCAGCGCAAGAAAATCATTTTTGCAGGCAGCATGATTTTGGGGTCGATGTTGGGCGTTGCAATCGTGTTCCTACTGGACCGATTGAACAACACCTTCCGTGCGCCACAGCAGCTGTCTGAACTGACCGGGCACAACGTCTTGGCGACCATTCCGGCCGCAGGCAAGCACATGAAGCGTGCCGATATTGTCCAACAGCTGCGCGAAAAGCCGAATTCGTCGCTGGCCGAGGCCATTCGAAATTTGCGAACGAGTATTCTGTTCTCGAACGTGGATAACCCACCCAAGGTGGTGATGTTTACGTCATCTGTGCCGCGCGAGGGTAAATCAACGACCTCTATGTTGATGGCGCTGACCAGTCGTCAGATGGGTAAGTCTGCGATCATCGTGGATTGTGATTTGCGTCTGCCCGCCTTGGCCAAACTGTTGGATGTGGACGATAAACAACCCGGTTTGCTGTCGTTGATGAACGGCACGGCAACGGTAAATGACGTGATCCACAAAGATCCGACCACGGGCTTGCACGTTTTGATGACCCGTAACTCGGAGCGTCAGGCACAAATTAACGCGGCGGATGTCTTGTCGTCGCAAAAATTCAAAGACCTAATCAAAGCTTTGTCCGAGCATTACGAGCTGGTGATCTTGGATACGCCACCAACCTTGGTTGTGACCGACGCGCGCATTGTGTCGAGCTTGGCCGATGCGATTGTTTATGCGGTTCGTTGGGACAGCACGCCCCGTGATGCGGTGGCAGAGGGGCTGAAAGAGCTTAGTTCTATTGATGCAAACGTCACTGGCGTTGTTTTGACCTTGGTCAACGAACAGCGCGCTTCGCGGTATTCTTATGATGGCTACAGCTATCATAAGGGTCGTTATCGCGACTATTATGAAGTGAACTAGTCGTGGGTATGATGGGGCGGTGGTTCTCTGGCAGCGACAGCCAAGGCACAGAGCAAAAGGGGCTGAAAGTCGCCCCTTACCAGCGCATATACGCAGTCGGCGACATTCACGGACGCCATGACCTTTTGAACCAGATGGTCGAGGTCATCGCGCGCGATATCATTGAAGCCCAAGATCAGCGCGAGCCGCAGATCATCTTTTTGGGGGACTATGTAGACCGGGGCGATCATTCACGTGAGGTTTTGGATATTCTGATGAATATGCGAGACGACATGCCCGAAGGCCGCATTTGTCTGCTGAAAGGAAATCACGAAGCCGCTGTGCTAGAGTTTCTGGCCGATCCCATTAAAGGCGCGCGTTGGTTGCGCTTTGGCGGATTGCAGACGCTCGCAAGTTACGGTGTGTCGCCGCCTATTTCGGTGCCAGAGGGCGAAGCACTGGTTGATCTAGCCCATGACTTGCGCATGGCAATGGGCGACCACGTGGCGTTCTTGCAGTCGCTGCTGCCATATAAGCGTTCTGGGGATGTATTGTTCGTTCATGCGGGCATGGACCCTGCGCGTCGGATTGAAGATCAAGGCGAAGGCGCGATCCTGTGGGGTCAGTCTGACTTCATTGAACAGGGCGGCGTTGAGGGCTTGCTTGTGGTGCATGGGCACTACGATGCGGCTGATGCGGTGGTCACACCACGGCGCATTTGTTTGGACACAGGCGCGTATTACTCTGGGCGCCTAACGGCCATGCGGTTTGATCACGAAGAAACCTTGCTGGTTGCTGATGTAATGGATCAAGCACCCTCTTTCCCCGGTTAGGGGTTTCCATATCTACTTTGGTATGACGGGCACTTGCGCGCCCGGGTCCGTTTAACTCACGCGGCGTGAAAAGCTGTGTGCCCAGCCCATTCCCAAGATGAACGCGAACAAAGCGGCCGTTGCGGGCATTTGTAGGCTGAAATCAAACAACGAGTGAACCGCCGCCACTGCGATGCAGGATAGGGCCAACACCGGGAACGTGCGGTTCTGACGGCGATCGACAGAACCCCGCCAAATACGCCAGCAAATCAAATACAACGCCGCATAAAGCGCGATGGCCGCAGGGATGCCCAGTTCAAAGAAGTTTTCAAGATAGGCGTTGTGAGCCATGTTCCATTCCGCACTTGCGTGTTCCGCGGGAACCAGCGGGCGGAAGGATTCTTGGAAGGTGCCAAAGCCGTGCCCCAACAAGGGACGTTGAAAAATGCCGTCGACCACAAGGGGGTAAATCGCAAAGCGCCCTTCCTCGCCAGTGGTGGACATAAGCCGGTCGATTGTGCCGGAAAACGCGGTCACAAGTACAAAGATCAGGATGAAGGCGATGGCGACTGGCAAGACCCAGTTACGATTGTCGCCCTTGGAGCGGTTGGAAACCAAAAAGACAAACAGGCCAACGATGGCAGACAGTCCGCCAGCACGTGATTGGGTCAAGGCGACAGCGCCGATACACAGGATGATGCCAAGACCATAGATCCATGCGCCGCCAAAGAAACTTTCAAGGAAGTTGCGCAAACGGCTGCTGGCGCTGCCATAGGATGCCGCGTCTTTTGTAATCATGTTAAACGCCGCGAGATTGGCCAAAAGCCCAAAGGCGGCATAGGTCGCGTAAGAATTCCGGTTCACGAAACTCGCGCTGATGTTTGGGGCGCGGTCAATGTTTAGGATTGGATTATTGCCGTAAAAATAGGCGTAGAGGCCGTAACAAGCCAGGCCGGTGGAATAGATGGCAATGACCCGCACAAATACGGCTGCGCGCGAGCGCATTTCACATGCACGCGCTGCAATCCAGAAAATCATCGCATAGCAGAGCAGGCGCATCACCATATGCCATCCAAATGCGGGATCAGCTGAAATGACAGCGTTTTGTCCGCCAACGGCCGCCCAATTGGGGTGCGCCCATGAATTTGGCGTCCATGTTGTCGTTTGAATAATTGCCCAAAGCGCGACGGCGACAATTAAGGCGGCGGGAACCCATATGCGCGTGGTATTCTTTGGTTCGTCATCCCAAAAATCGATGATGAGTTGGCCGATAAACACAACCATCACCACAAGGGCGAGGATGGACCAAGATATCGGGCGGTTCGCGCCAAGCGCCAAAGACGATAGAAGCAATACGATCAGTGTAATCCAACCCACCCAGCTTTGGATAGACCCGAAAAATTCTTTCTTAAAAAATTCACTCACAGATCACGCGCCCCCAGTTGTTAACACATTGGGCATGAAAAACTCCCAAGAATGCGTTCTCGCTCCGACGGGTAGAACATAAATGAAACTGTTCGGTTTGAAAACGGGGGGGCGGTGCATTCTCACCATTGCGTTGCATCCTTATCAGGGTGTATTTTGGATTGGGGGAAATTCTATTAAATTGAAGAGATTGCTATGTTTGGTTTGGTAAAACTATCTGGTTTGGCGCTTTTGGGTTTGTCAGTAGTGACATTCGGATCCGCCTTTAAGGGCGCTCCTGCACTAGATCAGGCAGCGCGCATTGATAACGTGGCCGGCGAATGGCGTATTAGTACGGATAGTGCGATGTATTATCCCGCAGAGCACCTGTTTCAGATTGGGCAAAGCTATCTGAGTTCTGGTATGGTTGTTGGCGAGGATGGTCAATTCGGCGCTGCAAACTTCGACCTGGACGAGGAACTTGCGCGAAAAGAAAAAGCCGTTGCGCTTTTGAACGAAAGTCTTAGCTACCGTCCAGGCAATGCTTTTGCTTGGACCTCATTGGCATGGGCGCTTTCAACGTCGACAGACTACAAAGATTTTTTTGCAGCGCTTGAAAATTCATGGAAATTTGCGCCGCATAGTGCGCAGTTGGCGCTTGATCGGTTGTTGATCGTGGAAACGGTTGCGTCGTTTGAGAATGAAGAATTTCTTTTTCAATTGCTGAATGAGAAAGAAGCGGAAATTCTAACGGATATTCGGGTTACACAGCAGTTTAAGCCACGCGAATTGGAAGAGATGCTTGTATTTTCACTGGTGCTGCCGGATCTGATCGAGAAATTGAACAGACAATCGGCAAGTGATGACGCCAACGGCTAGGCCTTTACGTCTGTAATTCGGTCGTGAGCCGTTTGGGTCCGGTCGAAGTTTACACAAACAATTGACCTAATAAGCAAAAAGGGCGCGATAAACGCGCCCTTTTCAGAATTCTGTGGTAGCGAGAGCCTTAGGCTGCGCTGATTACGTCTTTGGCATAGTTTACGTAATATTCCAAA
>CAZBBZ010000053.1:0-11754 GCA_964489925.1 uncultured Rhodobacterales bacterium | reverse complement strand
TAGACATAAGGACCACACCTCCCGAGTCGAGATCGATTAAACGCACAACCGTAAGGTAGTTCAAAGCATAACTTTCTTAACAGCAGTATTTAGCCGAAAATTATGGGGGTTCTGTATCGCGGCGATACAAATCTCGGGATTTATACTGGGATTTAAGTCGGTTTTGATAATGTCTAGGCGCTAAATACATGGCAGCGGTCGCGCCGCATACTTAACCAAAGTGCGGTTCCAACCGATGGCAAGAAAACCGCCGGGACCGTCGCGGTCAAAACTGATCCATCATGGTCCATCACCACTTCAACCCGGCTTTCATTGCCCATGAACCGCACCCGGCTCACGGTCCCGCGCGCAGGTACACCGTCGGTTTCTGTCGGCAAAGGCCCGGTTCCGTGGCGATCAAAGTCAAGTTTCAAATGCTGAGGGCGGATCACGATTTCAATCATCGTGCCATCCACATGACCCGGTGCAAGGAAGGCGCCAAAAGGCGTGTCAACTTGCGCGGCTTGCACGCAACCAGAAATCACGTTGATGTCCGAGAAAAAGCCAGCCGCTTCGCGGTCGAGCGGTGCGTTATAAATGTTATAAGGCGCGCCGGATTGCACAATGCGCCCACGCCGCATTAGATCAATCCGGTCAGCAACCCGCATGGCTTCTTCGGGCTCATGGGTGACCAACAAGACGGCGGTGCCTTCTTCGCGCAGCAAATCTATCGTCGCCTCGCGCACACCATCACGCAGTCGATTATCGAGACCTGAAAACGGTTCATCCATCAAAATGATGCGCGGCTTGGGCGCAAGCGCACGCACTAGTGCGACCCGCTGTTGTTCTCCACCGGATAATTGATGCGGATATTTTTCGCCAAAACCGTCCAAGCCCACACGTTCAAGCAGTGATCCCACCAAATCGGTGTTCCCACGCAACCCGCCCCGTAGCCCAAAGGCGACGTTTCCCGCGACTGTAAGATGCGGGAACAAAGCAAAGTCCTGAAACATCAAGCCGACGCCGCGTTGTTCAGGCTCCATATGTTGGTGGTCATTGGATATGACCTGCCCACCGATGGACACTTGGCCAGAGTTTTGCCGATCCACACCTGCAGAAATACGCAAGGTCGTTGACTTGCCGCACCCCGATGGTCCGAGCAACGCCACGACTTCGCCTGCGGACAGATCAAGTGACAGGTCTTTTACGACCTGCGCACCGTCAAAGTTCCGGCAAACGTTCGAAAGTGATAAACGGGGTGCTTCGCTCACGCGCGCCCGCTCCCAAATCTGACAAAAACACTAGGTGATTAACAACGTGTGCTTGCGCCCGCAAGCGCTACATCGTCGCGTTTACCGCACCACCATCCAGCAGAATGTTTTGCCCGATCATAAAGCCTGCGTGCTGGCTGCACATGAAGGCACAAGTGGCGCCAAACTCTTGCGCTGTGCCGTACCGACGGACCGGAATTGTCGCCTCGCGCGCCGCTTTTGCATCCGCCATAGTGATGCCCTGTTGATTGGCCACGCCAGTATCCAGCGAAATCGCCCGATCTGTTGCATGAATACCGGGCAACAGATTGTTAACCACCACGCCACTTGGCGCCACTTGCCGAGCGGTGCCAGCCACATAACCAGTCAAGCCCGTGCGCGCGGCATTAGACAGACCAAGCGCCGGGATCGGCGAGCGCACAGATTGCGAGGTGATATTGACCACCCTGCCCCAACCACGGTCCATCATACCGGGCAAACAGCGTTTCATCATATCAATCGGCGTTAACATATTGGCATCAAGCGCTTTAATGAAGTCATCACGGTCCCAATCGGACCAAAGGCCCGGAGGCGGGCCACCCGCATTATTCACCAAGATATCAGGGTTCGGGCACGCAGCCATAATTTCATCGCGGCCCGCATCCGATGTTACATCACAGGCAATCGCCGTCACCGAAACTTGATACGCCGCGCGCAACGCGTCGGCTGTTTCTTCCAAGGGACCCGATGTCCGCGCGCAAATCACAAGATCAACACCAGCCAGCGCCAATGCTTCTGCGCAGCCTTTGCCAAGCCCTTTTGACGCGGCACATACGATGCCTTTTTTGCCTTTGATACCCAGATCCATGTCCATCTCCCTGAACGCAATATTGTTTAACCGCTGTCTTGCCGCCCAGATCAAGCGTTGTCCAGCCCAGCACTTATGTAGCGCTACAAATTGCTATTGGTGGATGAAGGCTTCCGGATCTTCCAATAATGCAGACAAATTGGCGGATTCTTGGTCCAAACTAGGGCGATACGGTTCAAAAATCGCTAATTCAGGCCCCTTCTTAAGCACTCCACGTACAGAAGCTGGAACCGTATTCAACAAGGGCTTTGCCAATTTGAACAGCCGTTCAGCGCCGCTTTCAGACCCATTCTCTGATGTGGGCGTATCTGATTTATCCAGCCCAGAGGGGGCAAACTTTAACCCAGCGCGCAAATGAAAAATATAGCCGCCAAAAACATATTTGGACACCGGATCAATCCCTTGCCAATCCAACCCTCTACGCCAAGCATGGTAAATGAACCCAATCCCCGGCTCGCCTTGCGCTAAGGTCGGTAAAGCGGTTTGAAATGCATGATAACTTGGCAAGTTCATTTCGTTCTTGGGTATCAGCAAGGACGCGCCTTCTAGCTGGAACTCGTGGGTCCATGCTAAACAGGCAGAATAGCGATGCGGCACAAGGGCTGCAAAAGATGCGCCACGCCCCAAAGCGCGCTCAATTTCTGCCACCCAATTGGGCGCCACGGGAAAACTTTCCAAATGCAAAGCAAACAGATTTTCACATCCATCCACCGTGGCGCGCCGGGCCAAGGCTTCAATCAAGGCGGCATGTTCTTCGCATGACGGCAGCTTTGAGGGCACTTCGTCACAAACAATCTGCTTAATTTCTGGATACAAACTCAGATGGGCACGCATGTCGGCGGATAAGCCATTAACCGCCCCATAAATCGTATACCCCGTCGGCGTATGCTTTCGAATATAACTAATATGTAGATCAAATAGCGGCTTGTCGCATTCTTCAAACGCGTAAACCACAAGTATACCCAACTTGCGCATTCATCCCCCCAAAACGCTTGCGCTAGCTTGCAGGTTCCCCCTGCTTTTATACGTCTAGCCCAAATGCCGTAGAGTAAACTTACACGTTACGCAGGGGAATACGACCACTATTTTTCAATTTCGTCCTGAATTTCCGATGCAATCGCCCCAAGTCGTGGTTGGCGGAAATGACGGGCTTGAACGGCGCCTGATTGGACGCCTTCCATATAAATCCGTAGAACTTGGTTTATACGACGGGTATAACCATACCCCATTTTCTTGAACCACCGCACCACATCCGCATCAAGGCGAAGGTTCACCCGTTCATGGGGCGGGCGCGTTTTCACACGATCCTCGATACCGTTCCATTGGGGTGGCACGGAAAGCGTGACCCAATGTTCTTGGATCACATTCTGCAAATCCTCAAGTTCTTGCATCATTTCCGCGTAGTGCTTTCTTTCCGTCGCATTTGGCTTGGCACCATCCTGTTTGCTGTAAGACATCTGCACCGATCCTTGGGTAAACGCTGGAATAGCGTCAAAATCGGACCTCGCGCTTAACGATTTCTAACGATTGCGCGCGTTGCTTTGGTCTTTCGCGCATCGTTCATGCAATTACGCTTGTTCGCGCGGGCCAGCATCATTAGTTACCCGCATTATGGCTGACCGATCTGATAACCTTCCCGACTTGCCGGCTGAAATTGCCCGGCGCCGCACCTTTGCGATCATCTCGCACCCAGATGCTGGCAAAACCACTCTGACTGAAAAATTCTTGCTATATGGTGGTGCGATCCAGATGGCGGGACAAGTGCGCGCCAATGGCCATGGAAAAAGATCGCGGGATCTCAGTTTCGGCCTCTGCCATGTCGTTTGAGTTTCGCGACTATTGGTTCAATCTGGTGGACACGCCGGGTCACTCTGATTTTTCCGAAGATACCTTTCGTACGCTGACAGCGGTGGATTCTGCTGTGATGGTGATTGACGGCGCCAAGGGCGTTGAAAGCCAGACGCAAAAACTGTTCGAGGTTTGTCGCCTGCGCGATATGCCCGTCTTGACCTTTTGTAATAAGATGGACCGTGAAAGCCGCGATACCTTTGAGATCATTGACGAAATTCAAGAAAACCTCGCCATTGACGTGACCCCCGCGAGCTGGCCCATCGGGGTCGGACGCGAGTTTTTGGGCTGTTATGACATCTTGCGGGACCGCCTAGAATTGATGGATCGCGCGGACCGAAATACGGTTGCTGAAAGCATCGCGATCGAAGGGTTGGACGATCCAAAATTAGACGACCACATCCCTGCAAACCTGCTCGCCCAGCTGCGCGAAGAAGTTGAAATGGCCCGCGAATTGCTGCCCCCTTTTGATCGCCAAGCGTTTCTTGATGGCACGCTGACACCGATTTGGTTCGGCTCTGCGATAAACTCTTTCGGGGTGCAAGAACTGATGAACGGCATGGGTGATTTCGGCCCAGAGCCACAGGTCAGCCCTGCGGAGCCGCGCCAAATCAGTCCGGATGAAAAGAAAGTCACAGGCTTTGTCTTTAAGGTCCAGGCCAATATGGACCCAAAGCACCGGGATCGGGTGGCTTTTGTGCGCCTGTGTTCGGGCCATTTCAAACGGGGCATGAAACTAACCCATGTCCGCAGTGCCAAACCGATGGCGATCTCAAACCCGGTGATGTTTCTCGCCTCTGATCGGGAACTTACCGAAGAAGCTTGGGCCGGTGACATCATTGGCATCCCCAATCACGGGCAATTGCGGATTGGCGATGCCTTGACCGAGGGTGAAAAACTACGCTTTACGGGCATCCCGTCATTTGCGCCGGAACTTTTACAATCCGTGCGCGCGCTTGACCCGCTTAAGGCCAAGCATTTGGACAAAGCCTTGCTGCAATTTGCCGAAGAAGGTGCGGCAAAATTGTTCAAACCGATGATCGGATCGGGTTGGATCGTTGGCGTGGTTGGCGCCCTGCAATTCGAAGTGCTCGCCAGTCGTATCGAGCTTGAGTACGGGCTGCCGGTGCGTTTTGAACCGTCCCAATTTACATCCGCACGCTGGTTGGCAGGCCCGGATGCCAAAATTGATGAGTTCGTAAATTCCAACAAGGGTCATATGGCCACGGATCACGATGGCGACCATGTATTTATGACCCGTCTTCAGTGGGACATCGACCGGGTTGGCCGCGATTTTCCTGACCTGAAACTGACCGCGACGAAGGAAATGCAGGTCTAATAGGCGTTGCCTTCATGCCGTTATACTATAACATAATGGGAACTGATTGTTTTAGGAGGTCCACATGATCCGCACAGCCCTTGTTCTCGCCCTACTCGCTGCTCCCGCTTTCGCAGAAGACAGCGACCATCTGTCTGAAAAAGACGGGGTGCGAATTTTGCATGCGTGGTCGCGGGCGACAGATGACCATGTTGGCGTGTTGTATTTCGAAGTGGAAAATACGTCTGGCAAAGAAATCGAACTGATCGGCGCGGAAAGCGACGCGGCCGAGGTCATTCACATCATCACATCATCCATCAAATCAGGTGGTGAAGCGGAGGAAGTGGATACCTTCCCGATTGCGGCTGGAACAGAGTTCGAATTCACCCCCGACGGTGTTTTCCTAGCGCTTGAAGAACTGAAATCGCCCCTTGTGGAAGGCGAAGAATTCGAAGTTCATCTGATCTTTGACGGTATTGGCGAAATCGAGGCCCATGTGGAAATTGAAGCCGCTGACGCCGACGGCCATGCCCATGCTGGGCACAGTCACTAGACCTCAGCTCGTCGCGCTACAATAGAGCGACTGATACTGCATGATGGCATCGATCAAAGCCTTGGCCTTGGTGCCGTCATCGTCTTTTATCTTAAAGCCAATCGACGGAAAGCTTTGGCGCGAAATGGACATGTCAGCCACCTTTTGAGTCCATTCAACCTGCCAATTGGCCGATATCGTGCCCCCCCGCACTATGCGTTCTGCTGGGTTTAAAAATTCCAAAATGATGATCTGCTCGCGCGCCGCGTGACGCAATTTTTTTGGTCCCTGCACAACCGCGAGTGGGAGTTCAAACCGCGTCCAACTGGCGTCATAAGCACCTTCTTGCACGAAGGCTTTGTTGTGGATCGTACCCAAACACCCGTTCAATTCCAGATAGGTGATTTTTCGACCATAGTTTTGGGGATAGCCAAAATCTTTGCGGATTTGCGCGTTCAGACCTTCATCGCGATACGACAAGGCGGCAATGCGTTTTGCCAATTCCTGCTGTGCATCGCTTGCGGCAATGGTCCCTTGCGCACTAAAGACAAAGACCACAACCGTCGCGATCAAGAATAGAAAATGTCGAAACAGCATTAAGCGGCCTTTCAAATAATTAGTGCCGCTCTAGTCCCTAAAATTGACCAAATAATGTTGTCCAACTTAGACCTGTAGTTGGCTCAATCCACAAAAGCTTTTTCAATAACGAAGTCGCCGGGATCAGAATTAGCGCCCTCTTTCATACCTAAATCTTCACAAGTCTTTTTGTGGTCTTCAAGCATGGCCATCGATCCGCAAATCATTACCCGATCATTTGCCGGGTCAAACGCCGCTCCGGTCGCCGCTTCAAACCGCCCATCACGCACCCAATCGGTCATGCGTCCCATATGTGCGCTTGTTTCACGGGTTGTGGTCGCAAGTCGTTGCAAACGCCCCCCCACAACTTCGCTCAACAATTCGTCTTCCTCGCATTGACGGAAAATTTCCGCGCTATAATCCAGCTCGTGCAGATCGCGACAAGTATGGGTTACAATTACCTGATCAAACTTTTCATAGGTTTCGGGATCACGGATCACACTAGCAAAGGGCGCAAACCCCGTGCCGGTTGAAAACAAGACCAAACGCTTTCCGGGCACCAAAGCGTCATGCACCAAAGTTCCCACAGGCTTTGGACGCATCACAATCTGATCGCCCTCTTTTAGGTGCTGAAGCCGCGATGTTAGCGGGCCATCCTCGACCTTGATGGAATAAAATTCTAAAGTTTCAGCCCAATTGGGCGAGGCAATCGAATAAGCCCGCACCAAGGGTTTTCCATCCACAATTAACCCGATCATAGCAAATTCACCCGAGCGAAAGCGAAAGCTGTCCGGGCGAGTGGTTGAAAAAGAAAACGTCGCATCGGTCCAGTGCCGCACATCCGACACGTCAAGTACGACAAAGCCTTTTGGGGCAGTTTCAATCGGTTGAATGGCTTGGGTCACCTGAATTTCCCATCATAAATTTTTATCATTCGTCCTGTCGCCCATCATAAGCGAGATGTCAAAACCACAATCGCCCTACATCTAGAAAATCCGGAGCTCGGCGCACCAAATAGCACACACAAGTTGTTGAATTATCGGGATCTGTTTGACCACAAGGGCCAATCCGGCTATGTGGCAGGCACAAGTTTTGAACTTCAATCCGGAAGTTCGCGCCGCGATGACTTAGCGGCGAAATTTAACGCCGCAACGATGAGCGCATATGACAAATTTTACTGACCTGGATCTTGATCCAGATGTTCTTAAAGCCGTAGCAGAAGCAGGCTACGAAAAACCTACGCCTATTCAAGAACAAGCCATTCCGGTTGCCCTAACCGGGCGCGACGTGTTGGGCATTGCCCAAACCGGGACAGGCAAAACGGCGTCGTTTACCTTGCCGATGATTTCAATTTTGGCAAAGGGACGCGCACGGGCACGGATGCCGCGCTCATTGGTCTTGGCACCAACGCGCGAATTGGCGGCTCAAGTTGCTGAAAACTTTGACGCTTATGCAAAATACAAAAAGCTTTCCATGGCGCTTTTGATTGGCGGCGTTAGCTTTAAGGACCAAGAACGTCTGATTGATCGCGGCGTTGATGTTTTAATCGCGACACCGGGTCGTCTTTTGGACCATTTCGAACGCGGCAAATTGATGCTGTCTGCGATTGAAATCATGGTTGTCGATGAAGCGGATCGTATGCTTGATATGGGGTTCATTCCCGATATTGAACGCATTTTCAAACTAACGCCGTTCACGCGGCAAACTCTGTTTTTCTCGGCCACGATGGCACCTGAAATCACGCGGATTACGCAAGAATTTTTGCAAAACCCCGAACGGGTTGAAGTTGCGCGTCAAGCGACCACGTCAGAGACGATCAAACAACTGGTGTGCCACGTTACCCCGTCGCGCAAGGATCGCACAGATTCTGAAAAACGCGACGCTTTGCGCGCGTTGATCGCATCCGAAGGCGAAACCTGCACCAACGGGATCATCTTTTGTAATCGCAAGCGCGATGTCGATATCGTTTCTAAATCGCTTAAAAAGCACGGTGCAAATGCGGCGGCAATCCATGGTGATCTCGATCAATCCGTGCGCATGCGAACTCTTACCGGGTTCCGCGAAGGTGAGATTCAGTTTCTAATTGCATCAGATGTCGCAGCGCGTGGTTTGGACATTCCGGCTGTTAGCCATGTGTTCAACTTTGATGTGCCTCATCATTCCGAAGATTATGTGCATCGCATCGGGCGCACCGGGCGTGCTGGACGTGAAGGCACCGCGATTACAATTTGCGCGCCAAGCGACAAAAAATATCTCGATAAAATCGAGGAACTGGTCAAGCGCAGTATTGAAACGATTGAAAACCCGGCTAAACCGAACGCGCCTTCAAAGCCAGCCGCGGATAAATCGGCCGACAAGCCGGTAGCCAATGATAAAGACGTTGCAGCGAATACGGACGAAAAACCACGCAATGCGCGTGGTGGACGTGGACGGCAACAAGGCAGTGATCAGAACCAGCCGCGCAATGACAATCAAAAAGGCGATCGTCGTCGGCGCGGCGATCAAAACAAGCGTCAAGAAAACACGGTTGTTGGCATGGGCGATCACATGCCTGCTTTTTTGACCCGTGAATTGCGCCCAAGCAAATCAAATACTGATGAAGGTGAAGCAGCCGAAGCGTCTTAAGTTTTAGCATGAAGGGCGGTTCTAACCGCCCTTTTTACACTATTCGACCCGGCTAACGATCACAGAACAAGTCGGCTTTTTGCCGATTGCGTCCCGGCAATAGCGACTGACCGCCATGCCCACCAGTTCCTCGACCGTTTCATCGGTGGCAAAGACGTGGCGTTTGGCTTGGGCAATTTGGGTTTCAATCACTTGTTCCAAATAGGTTTCAAGATCACCGTCTTCGGGATCAGGCAAACCGCTTGCACGCACCCAAACCGCATCCAGCGGTAGGTTTCCATCTTCAATAATTACGTTGACCGCCACATGTCCGCGCTGTGCCATGCGCACACGCTCGCGCACCACTCCACTTTGCGCATCAATAAGGATCGGACCGTCAAGATAGGTACGACCGGACGTAAATTCATCGATTTCCCGCCCACGATCATCACCCGTTAGTGCAATCATCGTGCCATTAGGCACTACAACCGATTTGAGCCCGCCTTCCGCACCAAGGGCTGCATGTTCCTTTAAGTGACGGTATTCCCCATGCATCGGCACCAATAAGTCAGGTTGAAAAATTTGATGGATTTTTTGCAAATCTGGCCGGTTCGCATGACCGCTCACGTGATAGCGTTCATCATCCGACACTACCCGCACACCAAGCCGCGCAAAATTATTGATGATATTGGCAATCGGAATTTCGTTGCCTGGGATGGTTTTTGACGAAAACAGAAAACTATCCCCTTCGCGCAGTTCAACACCTTGAAACTTGCCCCGCGACAGTTGTGCGGAAGCCGCGCGGAATTCGCCTTGGCTTCCTGTGGCGAGGATAAACAGGTGATCGCGCGGGATATCGTCAATCTCACTCACGTCCACAGTATCGGGAAAATCTGGTAGCACGCCAGTTGCGCGGGCAAAACCAAGCATGCGGTGCATTGCCCGCCCCATCAGTACAACCGCGCGGCCGGACCGTTTCGCCGCCACCGCCAAGGTGCGTAAGCGCGCAATATTTGAGGCGAAGGTCGTAGCGACCACCATGCCTTTTGCATCCGACATGAAAGCTTCGATGTCATCAATGATCAGCGCCTCGGATCGCCCCGCCGCTGTGCTAAACACATTGGTACTATCGCATACCAATGCTTTGATCCCATTTGACGCTACATCTTCAAACAACGCAGGGTCGAAAGGTTCACCAACCTGAGGGTTAGGATCAACTTTAAGATCGCCTGTGTGAACAACTCGTCCATCGGCTGTATCAATCACCAGACCCGACGCTTCGGGAATGGAATGCGGCACAGGTAGGAACGACAATTTGAACGGACCTAGCTCAACCTGCTCTGGATAAGCGCCCAACGTTGTTAGATTGTCCTCTCCCAACCCTACGCGTTCAAACTTGTCACGCACCACTGCGGCGGTAAATTTCCGCGCAAAAACCGGGGCTTCAAGCCGATGCCACAAAAGGCCAACGGCCCCAATGTGGTCTTCATGAGCGTGGGTGATGAAAATGCCCAAAATATCGGCGCGCCGTTCTTCTAGAAAGCTGGTATCCGCCATAATCAAATCTACACCGGGCGTGCCAAACGCATCGGGAAAGGTGACGCCGAGGTCAACGACAATCCATTTTTCTTTGCCCGGCTTGCCCCACCCATAGGCGTACATATTCATCCCGATTTCGCCAGATCCACCAAGGGGCAGATAGACCAATCTTTCCGCGTTGCTCATATAAACTTTGCCTTCAAATTGGTACGGTTAAACATTTGTGTAGCTCGGGTTAAAAAGACAGCGCCCATTTGCGATGCCGAACTTGACCATAGTGGATTGAGGTAGCGCAACTCTGGGCGGGTTGCACAGACAGTTGTGTATATCCGCTTTACTTCTGCGGCGCATTGGTCACATCGGACTAAACGAACTCGAATGACGCGCAGATTCAAGGGATGTCCCCTTCTGACCCGAAGAACACATCCCCGGCTGGAATGGCCATCAATTGATCATCTGATCGCAATTGCAGCGCACCGCTGTCATCGATCCCTTCGAACGTTCCATGATGTGTGGCTTTTGGCAGACGAACGACGATTGGGGCGCCAAGCCCAAATGCCCCTTCTAACCAAGCTTCGCGAATTGGGGCGAACCCATTTTCATCCAGCTCTGACAACCAATGGATCACACGTGGCGCCAAAACATTTAGACACGCCTCCGGCGATGGCGCGGTATTAGGTAGGAACTCCGCTAAAGCGACCGCTGTAACATTCATTTCTTTTTGGTCTTTAGTGGTGGGGGCCTCAGCTAGGTTAATACCAATACCGATAATTAGGCCGGTTCGCCCTGCGGCGCGGTGAGTTGACAGTAATATGCCACTAATTTTTCGCCCCCCCGCATAGACATCGTTTGGCCACTTCAGCTGCGCCTGGCATTGCCCGTCTGATAAAATTTGCACTGTGTCGCGAACGGCAAGCGCTGTGGCAAACGAACTCTGCGCCAACTTAAGCGGTGCCCAGTCAGGCCAGCATAAAAATGATCCAGTGAAATTTCCGTTCCCAGCTAGCCACGGCCGCGCGCGGCGTCCAATTCCGTTGGTTTGGTGCCGCGCCAAACACCAAACCGAACCCGTTTCACCAGCGGCGATTTTTCGTTCGAGCTCTACATTGGTGCTGTCGGTTTGCTCCAGCCAACACTGTTTCGCAGTTGCTATATCTTTGAAAAACAGGCTCAGTTGAACAACGTCGACGCCGCATTGGCCGCCAAACTATCCACGCCAAACAAGTTAATGATACCAACG
>CAZBBZ010000052.1:0-11762 GCA_964489925.1 uncultured Rhodobacterales bacterium | reverse complement strand
GCGCATGGCGCTTTTATAAGCGACATCCTTAGGCGTTTAGGTGCGACGGCGCCCGGCAATGCCCAAGGCAAACAGGCCAAACAGCAACGGCACAGCGGCAGGTGGCAAAGGCACGGCCGCGATTTCTGCGGTGACCTTATCTGCAAGGCGGGCGTGAGCCTCTGCGTTGGGATGTACTTCGTCAAAACGCAGGCGTGCGCGCGCTTCTTCCGGGGTGCAGACCGACACCGGGATCGAGTTAAATGTCGTCACGCAAGGGTCGGTGAAATTGGTGGTCTCGCTGGTGGGATCAAGGGCGATGTCGTTGATGACCCCGGTCACGTCGATATCGATGATATTGATGCCAGAGGCTTGCAATGCGGCAATTTCCGCACCCAAAACGCTGTTAAAGACCAAGGCATCCGCCGTTAGCCCCGGCAAGTCAAAGACCAAGAAATCTTGGACCCCTGCACCGATCAGGGCCGCAATCCCGCCCGAAATTGCATCGACCGCTGCTGCGCTCGTTTCAAGCGCGTCACTGCTGCGCAAAATATCATTGCCGCCAAACCAAAGGGCCGCCAAAGGGCGGTCGCCAAAGACCGGGGTTGAGGCAGACAACAGGCCCAACTGCGCTTCTAAATCTGGGATCAAATCGCCATCGGTGACGGCCGTCGCCCCACCATGGGCCAAATTAGCGGTTGGCTTGCCTGCATCAACAAAATCTTGGGTAATGTAATCCGCCCAAACCGGGCCATTGCTAAAGCGCCCTTCAAAATAGGGCGGTGAGGCCGGGATCAAGCCTTCGGTGGCGGCAAAGATATTGCCCGGATCCGATAGGCTGTCGCCCAAGACCCAAAAACTGCTGTAGCGATCTGCTGTGGTCACGGCCAAGGCCGACGTAGCGGCGGCGAGCGATAGGGCCGATCCCAAGAGTAGTGATGCAAGTTTCATTTCAATTCCCCCTAAAATAATGGGGGAAGGCTACAACCGATCTGACAGATGCGTCAATTCGGATTACTAAAACACGAAAAAGGCCCGAACTTTCGCCGGGCCTTTTTGCAAAATCGATGTCAGCGCGCTTTAGGCAACGTCGAGCTTTTCAACCGCGTCTTCGAGCTGCTTTTTGGTGACTTTCTTGTCTGTCACTTTGGCCAGTTCAAACACGTAATCCACGACCTTTTCTTCAAAGATCGGGGCGGAGATTTGCTGCTGCACTTCGGCGTTGTTCTGAACGAACTCAACAAACTGACGCTCTTGGCCCGGATACTGACGGGCTTGCTCGAACACGGCTTGCTGGATTTCTTGCTCGTTCACTTGGATGTCGTTCTTACCACCAACGTCCGACAGCAACAGACCCAAGCGCACGCGACGCTCTGCCAGTTTCTTATGTTCATCCGTGGTTTCGATTTCCGGGTGATCGTGGCCTTCAACTTCGGGGTTATCTTCGTGCCACATCTGATGGGCGATTTGGCCCGCTTCGGCGTCCACCATTGAAGGGGGCAGATCAAAATCAACCGTATCAGCCAAGCTGTCGAGCAATTCGCGCTTCATCACCATGCGCGAGGCTTGGTTGTATTCCGTGCTCAGACGCGTGGTCATGGCTTCGCGTAGCTTTTCCATGCTTTCTTCGCCAAAGCGTTTGGCCAGCTCATCGTCCAGCTCGGCAGGCTTTGGTTCTTTGACTTCTTTGACCTTCACGGCGAACACCGCATCTTTGCCAGCCAAAGCTTCGGCCTGATAGGCATCCGGGAACTTGACGTTTACGTCTTTTTCTTCGCCAGTTTTCACGCCAACCAGCTGATCTTCAAAGCCGGGAATGAAAGAATTAGACCCAAGAACCAACGGGTAATCTTCGGCAGCGCCACCATCAAAAGGCACGCCATCAATAGAGCCGTTAAAGTCAATCACCAGCTGATCGCCGTCTGCGGCCTTGGCTGTTTTCTTGCGCGGCTCATAGGATGGGGCTGATTCTGCGAGTTTGCCCAAGGCTTCGTCGACTTCTTCGTCTTTTGGCTCGACCACAAGTTTGGTCAGCTTGATCTTGGAAAAATCCGCCTCTGGGATATCTGGCAGACGCTCATAGGCAAGCTCGATCTCGACCGCGTCGCCTTCTTCCCAATTTTCGTTGAGCATTTTAACGTCAGGCTTGGCCGCCGGGCGGTCGCCGCTTTCGTCCAAGTGATTTTGCACAGCACCATCAACGGTTTCTTGCAAAGCTTCGCCCAAAACCGACTTGCCGAACATCTTTTTCATCAGCGCGGGCGGCGTTTTGCCCTTGCGAAACCCCTTCATAGAGAAGTTATCGCGCGCATCGTCGATTTTCTGGTTTACTTTTTCTTCAAGTTCAGCGGCGCTTACCACAATCTTATAGGCGCGTTTCAACCCTTCGTTTTGGGTTTCGGTGACTTCCATGTCTACATCCTTTGTATGTGCGGGAGGGCCGCGCCTTGCGCCCGAAGGTCGCTGCTGCGGTGAGCCGCCAAATTATCTTGGCTGCAATAGAGAAATGGCGCGCCTGCATCAAGCCCAATCCTGCGCAAGGCTTTTGGGTTCTTTCAGCCGGGCTTTGGTTTGGACCAGTGATCTGTTTTTTTTGGAAGTTTGGTCGCGAGGACAAGCTTGGGTGCGGGCGGCAAGCAGACCCTTGGATTTTATACACGTCCCTACCGGGCCATGTTGGTGCGGGCGGAGGGACTTGAACCCCCACGACTTGCGTCACCAGAACCTAAATCTGGCGTGTCTACCAATTTCACCACGCCCGCTAAAGCATGGCGCCGCAGCCGGGCAAAAGAAGTCCCGCTGCGGCACGGGCTGCTTGCTAGCACAGCAAATGGAAACGGGAAAGCGGTTTTTCGCAGTCCATTTCATCTTAATTTCGCGCCATTTTGACGTGAAAAGCGCGCGGCTTCCCTTTTTCTAAGATTTTACCCTCATTTTGAACAAATTTTCTGTGTGGATTGTCGCTGGGACTTAAATTTTAGGGACAGTTGATATGCCGCTTAATCCGGGAGATTTGATGTTCGTTGGTTGGGACTCTGACAACGATAACATTGCATTCATTACAACGACCGAAATTGAAGCAGGTGAAATCATCTATTTCACCGATGACGAATGGAACGGCACGACCTTTAACGGTACTGAACAATACATGGAATGGACGGTGCCCGCGGGCGGCGTTCCTGCGGGTACAGTGGTCAATATCGACATGGACAACCCCACCAACACGGTATCAATCGATGCGGGTGGGCTGTTTGAGCGTATGCGGGGCAACCCGGATATTTCCGGCTCGAACGAGATGTTCTGGGCGTTTCAAGGCACCCGCACGGGCAATACGGCGACCCCCGACAATTTTATCGGCGTAATTGGCAACGAAGATGATGGCAGTTATCTGCGCGCGCCAGAGCTAAGCGGAACCGGTCTGACGACAAGCAATGGTGCGATCGTCATTGATGGTGACGAAGACTATATGGAGTGGACGGACGATTCTGCGTTGACGCCGCCCATTCAGCAACAAGATTTGATCGATGCGATTTCCGATCTTTCGAATTGGACGACCGCAGATGGGGGAGGCAATCAAAACCCCGGTGGTACATTTGACGTTACCAATCAGACGGTGGTTTGTTTCGTCAAAGGCACGCGCATCATGACCCCGGAAGGGGAAGTCGCGATTGAGGATTTGCGCGCAGGTGATTTGGTGCAAACTTGGGAAGGGCCATCCAAGCCGATTAGCCGGATTATTGCAACAGAGGTGACGGCGGCCAGTTTGCTCGCCAATGCGAAACTTGCCCCGATTTTGATAGATGCAGGCGCTTTTGGCCCCGGCAATCCGACCAGAGACCTGCGGTTGTCGCGTCAGCACCGGGTTTTGATTCGCTCAAAGATTGCGCAGCGGATGTTTGATGAAAGCGAAGTTTTGGTGCCAGCGATCCGGTTGCTGCCCCTTGATGGCGTGCGAAAGGATACGGCCGCGCTTCCGCCGACTTACTACCATTTGGTGCTGGAACAGCATGAGTTGGTGATTGCGGATGGTTGCCCGACAGAAAGTCTCTATTTAGGGCCGGATGCCTTAAAAATGATGGCGCCGGATATGAAAGAAGAACTGGTTACCCTGTTTGGCGAAGACATCATGGGCGTGAATGCGCGGATGCCTGTGCGCCATGTGCCAAAGCCTGTGCGCCAGAAACGCTTGATCGAGCGGCTGCGCAAAAACAGCAAACCTTTGGTGGATGCGATTTAGGCCGGGCTTTGGATTAGCGCTTTTCCAAGCCGCCCTGCCCTGCCAAAGTGCCGGGCATGGCAGAGCAATTCGAAAAACCGTTTACCCAGCAAGAACCGATTGGCGAGGATGCGATTGCGCGCGTGGCAGAGATTCTGCGCAGCGGTCGTCTGCATCGTTACAATGTGCTTCCCGGTGAACCGTCTGAGGTTGCGTTACTAGAGCAGGACTATGCGGCCTATCAGGGGGCGGCATACTGCGTGGCGCTGACATCAGGTGGGCAAGCGATGCAGGTGGCGATGCGCGCGGCAGGCGTTCAGCCCGGCGATGGGGTTTTGACCAATGCCTATACGCTGGCCCCGGTTCCCGGCGCCATTCACGCCGTTGGCGCGCGCCCGGTTTTGGTAGAGATTGATCAGGCTTGGCATATTGATATGGACCATTTGGCCGCTCAAGCAGATGCCAGTGGTGCGCGGTTTATGATGCTGTCGCTGATGCGCGGCCATTTACCGGATATGGACGCGATTGCCGCCTTTTGTGCAGCCCGCGACATCACGCTGATTGAAGATTGCGCCCACACGATGGGGGCGACTTGGGCGGGCAAGCGGTCGGGCAATTTTGGCCGCGCGGCGGCGTTTTCCTTGCAGACCTATAAGCATATCAACACGGGCGAAGGCGGTTTGCTGACGACAGATGATGCGGAATTGGCGGCGCGGGCGGTGATTACCAGCGGGTCTTATATGCTTTTTGAAACCCACGGCGCGCGGCCCGGGGCGGATGTGTTTGAGCGGGTGAAGCTGGATGCGCCGAATTGTTCGGCCCGCATGGACAACCTGCGCGCGGCGCTCGCGCGGGATCAACTGCCACGATTGGATGTTCAAGTAGAGCGTTGGAACGCGCTTTACCGCGTTCTTTTTGAAGGGTTTTCTGGGATTAAGGGCTTGGAATTGCCGCGCCGTCGTCAAGAGGAATATTTCGTTGGCTCGTCTATTCAGTTTCACGTTCAAGGGGTGACGCCTGCGCGCATTCCAGAATTTGTAGCTGCGGCAGGCGCGCGCGGGGTTGATATAAAGTGGTTCGGAGCAGAAACGCCGCAGGCCTTTACCTCGCGCTATGACAGTTGGAAATATTTGGGCGATTTGCCAGATTTGCCGCAGACCAAGGCAGTGCTGACGACCACTTGCGATATGCGGGTGCCGCTGACGTTTAGCACGGACGATTGTGCACAAATCGTGCGGATTGTGGATGATGTGTTGAAGGGGATGAGATGAGCAATAATTACGATGCGGGGCGGTTGAACCTGCCGTTTGTGGGGATCGCGACCTTTGGCAAGCATCCTTATGCGCCGGATTGGGATAAATTGGACGCGGATGTGGCAGTTCTGGGCGCGCCGTTTGATTTTGGCACGCAGTATCGGTCTGGTGCGCGGTTTGGGCCGCGGGGAGTGCGCGAGGCTTCGACCTTGTTTTCATTTGGTCATGCGGGGGCTTATGACCACGAGGATGACGCGGTCTATTTGGACAGCTCTGTGCGGATCGTGGATATGGGCGATGCGGATATTGTGCACACGGACACGGACACCAGCCATGCGAATATTCGGTTGGGCGTGGAAAAGGCGCTGGCCGCAGGTGCGCTGCCCGTGACGATTGGGGGCGATCATTCGATCAATATCCCATGTATCGAGGCATACGCAGGCCAAGAACCGTTTCATGTGCTACAAATTGATGCGCATCTGGATTTTGTGGATGTGCGCCACGGGGTCACGCGGGGGCATGGCAACCCGATGCGCCGTGCTGCGGATAAGGACTATGTGACCGGGCTGACCCAAGTGGGTATTCGCAATGTGAGTTCTACCGCGCGCGAAGGCTATGAGGACGCGCGCAAGATGGGCTCGACCATTCTGAGTGTGCGTCAGGCGCGCGCAAAGGGGCCGAAAGCGCTGGTGGCGGATATTCCAAAGGGGCGGGTTTATGTGACGATTGATATCGATGCGTTTTGCCCGTCGATTGCGCCGGGCACAGGCACGCCCAGCCACGGCGGTTTCTTGTATTATGATGTGCTAGAGATTTTGCAGGAAGTGGCGCGTAGCCATGATGTGGTGGGCATTGATTTGGTGGAAGTGGCGCCGGATTATGACCCGACAGGATCGACGTCGATCCTAGCAGCGCAGGTTTTGCTGAACTTTTTGGGGTTCATTTTTAATGAGAAAAAGTAGTAAAATCAGTTCAGTAACGCGGGTTTTGAAAGCATTTCAAAAAACCGCACCAGAGCAGCGAAAGAAACACTCATAGCTATTTCCCCGATCTCGCCGATAAAATCAGCACCCGCGCCGAAACGAAACGATGCGATGCGTGGCATTGCTTTGATGGCGGTTGGCATGTTTTTGTTTTCGGCGGTGGATACGATGGCGAAATTTCTGACCGATAGTTTGCATCCGGTTCAAATTGTTTGGAGCCGTCAGTTGGGGATGTTTTTGGGGGTCTTGATCTTAATCGCGATTAAGGGGCGGAAGGTTCTGCGCTCGGCCCATCCGCGATTGCAAATCAGCCGGGGCGTTTTGGCGGCGTTTTCTGCGACCCTGTTTGTGGTGGCGGTGACTTATGTGCCCTTGGCCGATGCGGTGGCGATTACCTTTGTTGCCCCCTTCATGGTCACGCTTATGGGGGCGTTGATCCTAAAAGAGCCTGTGGGCATTCGGCGCTGGAGTGCGGTGATTATCGGCTTTCTCGGGGCGTTGATCGTGATCCGTCCCGGTCTGGGCGTGATGCATCCGGCGGCGTTTTTGCTGATTATTGCGGCGGGTGCTTTTGCGCTGCGCCAAGTTTTAAGCCGGGTTTTGGCAGGCGATGACAAGACGGAAACCACTGTGGCTTATACGGCGATTACGAGTTTTGTGCTGTTGAGCCTGCCCCTGCCCTTTGTGTGGCAGATGCCAAGCCTTGGGCAAGAGCTTTGGCTTTTGGTCGGGATTGCCCTACTTGCGGCGGTGGCCGAAACCTTGGTGATTATGGCGCTGGATGCGGCGCAAGCGGTGGTGGTGGCACCAGTGCATTACAGTTTGCTTTTGTGGGGGACGCTTTATGGGTTTTTGGTGTTCCACCAGTTGCCGGATTTCTGGACCTGGGTTGGCGCGCTGATTATTGTGGCCACGGGGCTTTATACGCTGAACCGGGAACGCATGGCGGCGCGCAGGGCGAAAGCGGTTAAATGATCGGCACGTAAAGCCCAAGTGCGGCTTCGAGTTCGGTTTCCTCATACCCAAAATGGCTTTGGATCACCTTGACCAGTTGTTCGAACACGTCCGCGACTTTGGCGAATTGATCCGCATCGGGGGTGGCGCGCAAGGTACGCGCGGCGGCATCCAAGCGGTCTAGCAATTCATGCACGACCAAATGTTCCGCCTGTAAGCGGTCCACAACAGCCGTTAGGCCGGGGATATTTTGCGCGGCAAGCTGGGGGAAAACCATGCGTTCTTCGGCGTCGTGGTGAAAGGTCAGGAAGGAACATTCGCGCCCGCAGATGTTGCCAAAGCCGCGCAGGTTGCTGGTCAGATCCAAAGTTGAAATTGTGTCCACCAGCGCGTCCGGTTCAGCGATCCCGGCTTTGATTTGATCCATGATCGTTTTGATTTGGGACAGCTGCGAGAGATGATGCGCGTGGATATGGGCCAGCGTGCGGCCCTGTTCACGTTGTTCATCGGTCGCTTCGGGGAAATCGGGGGCGTGAGGGCGTTCACCGAAGTCGACGTTCAAATCCGCAAGCGGGGTTTTAGCGTTCGGTTTTATCTGCGCCGTCATGCGCGGGAAAGCGCGGCTTTTTGCGCCAAATCTGCGGGCAAATGCGCCTCGATCGCAGCACTTGCGATGACGATTATATTGCCATTGTCCGGATTGGTGACGTTTAGGCCTCCATGGACCGCTTTGATCGCCACTTTGCCGCGTGGCACGCAGTCCTTGAGCGCGGATATATCAATATTTTCAGGCTCTTGCACGCCAATGGTGACGTTCACTTGCATCTCGTCAGTCGAAATATTCAGCGCACTAAACAGGGGCAGTGAGGAGTGACGAAGCGCGTCTTCAATCGCGCGGGCGGCGGCTTTGGTGTAGTCTTGGCCGTATTGGTCGTTGCCCATGCCCATTTCGATGATGAAACGCTGCATCACGCGCCTCCAAGATCAAGTGATACGGAAATCGCGACATTGGCAATCACCGTGGCCCCGGTGCCATCGGGTCGGTCGATGTCGAGCCCGCCTTTGACGCCGTTGATGGTCACTTGGCCGTAGGGAAACACAGCTTTCAAACGGTCGTGATCGAGCGTTTCTGGCTGGCCCACAGCCACATCCACGTCGATAATCATGTCGGTTTTGTCTTTGGCAAACAGCTCGGCCAAATTGATCGAGTTATGCCAAAGTGCGTCGCGCAAGGCACGTTCAGCCGCCGCCGTATAATCGCCGCGCCGCAGGGACGAGCCCATGCCAAATTCTGTCAAAAGGCGGGTCTTACCCATCAGTTGTCTGGAAGTGGTGGCGTGATTGAACCGACATTGCCAAGCAAGCGGCGCAACACGCTGACGCGGCGGCTTTCGGTTGGGGTGACGCGGGTTTGCAGGTTGATGACCTGCCCTGCCTCGATGCCAAACTGCGAAACATTGCTTAGGATGCCGCTATTGTTGAAATCGAGCACGATGACCCGGCGTTCCACCACTTCGGGCGCCAGAAACGCCATGGTGCGCACAGTGCTTTCTACGTAATACCAAGCGTTTTCTTCCAGAATGCCGCTTTCAGACGGGGCGCCGATGGTTTCTTCGATAGAAAGTTTGGTATCGCCACCGACGATTAGGTTTTCAACTTCACCCACATCAGGCGCATAACCATGCACGCGCATGATCGGCGAACAGGCGGTTACCCCTAGCAAACATCCAAGTGCGAGCGGTTTAATCGCCGCTTTCATTGCTGTCGTTTTTAACATCATCTTTGACGCGGACCTTGTAATTGACTTTTCCAAGCGAACCCACATATCTGAAACCCAAGCTAACCAGTTGCTAAAACCCGTAGCCTGCTCGCGCATAAAGTTCAAGAAAGCTGATGGGCGCTTGATCGGATGTCAGGTGGCGCGGTTACGTCAATTCAATGAGAAGATGTTTTGTCAAAAGAACCAGAAAATACGACGCAGGGCGCGCCCTTGAGCGAGACCATCGATTTGGGTCGGATCGAACGCGCGGGGCTGTTCAAATTGGACTTAAAGCCAAGCGAGGATGAGCTAGAGGCGCTGCGGGCGTTTTTGGGGTTGCGCAAATTGGCGAAGTTTTCGTTTCGCGGCACGCTAGAGTTTACCGAAAACCGCGCGGTGCGTTTGGAGGCCAAACTAGGGGCGAGCGTCACGCAATCTTGTGTGGTGACGTTGGAACCGGTGCGGGCGCGTGTGGATGAGGTGATTACCCGGGTTTATTCCAAAAAATGGGTGGCCCCGGCGGAAGATCGGCAAATGCATGAGGACGAGGACGAGAATTTGGACCGACTCGTTGACCCGCTAGATATGGGGCTGGTGGCCAGCGAAGCCTTGGCTTTGGCCCTGCCCCCCTACCCGCGTGCAAGTGATGCAGCGTTAGAAGATACGAGTTTTGCGCCCCCCGGCGTGGCCCCGCTAAGTGACGAAGATGTAAAGCCTTTTGCGGGTTTAGCGGCCTTGAAAGCGAAGATGGAGGAAGGGTCAAAAGAGTAAGCGTAGCCCTCTGACGGCTTTATGCGCAAAAAACACTTGCAAGCGAGCCATTTCCGGGTAAGAAGCGGCCTTCGAATTCATCATTTTGTGGGCAGACCGCGCCTCAAGTTGCGGCACCACAAGCAGGATCGATCCTGCAACATCAGAGTTAAGGGAAAAGATCATGGCGGTTCCTCAGAATAAAGTGACCAAATCCAAGCGCAACATGCGTCGTGCGCATGACGCTTTGGTTGCTGGAAACCCCAACGAATGTGCAAACTGCGGTGAGCTTAAGCGTCCGCATCACGTTTGTTCGTCCTGTGGCCACTACAATGACATGGAAGTTGTTTCCATGATCGACGAAGTGGATCTGGACGAAGACGCGGCCTAAGGGCGCGCACGAAAAGGATGTGTTGAATGGTGGCTCCGGGCCTGACAGGGTCTTTGACTTCCACCGATAGCACTATTTCTGTTGATGTTATGAGCGGTGAAGGCGGGCTGGCGGCGGTGATCGGCGGCCTTGCAGACGTTCAAACAAGCTATCCCAACCTAAATTTCATTCTGCACGGCGATCAATCCAAGATTGAGCGGCTGTTAGAGCGTCGTCCAAAGTTGCGCGACGTCTCGAAGGTGCAGCACACCGATACTGTCATTGCGATGGACGAAAAACCTGCTTTGGCGGCGCGCCGTGGCAAGGGCTCGTCCATGTGGAACGCGGTGCAGTCGGTGAAATCTGGCGAGGCGGATGTGACCGTGTCCTGCGGGAACACGGGCGCGTTGATGGCAATTTCATTGCTGGTGTTGCGCCGGGTCGAAGGCGTACATCGCCCGGCAATCGCGATTTACTGGCCATCAAAGAACCCGTCTGGCTACAACATCATGCTGGATGTGGGCGCGGATATTCGCGCCGAATCCCCGGATTTGATTAACTATGCAGTGATGGGCGCGGCTTATGCGTCTGACGGGCTGGGGCTAAAGCGGCCGCGGGTTGGCTTGCTGAATGTCGGCACAGAGGATCATAAGGGCCGTGATGCGTTGCAAATTGCGGCGTCGTTCTTGGATGCCTCCGAAGATGACGCTTTTGATTACATCGGCTTTGTTGAAGGCGGGGATATTCCGTCGGATCGGGTGGATGTGATTGTCACGGACGGTTTTACCGGGAATGTGGCGTTGAAAACGGCGGAAGGCACGGCGAATGTGATTTCCGAATTGTTGAAAGACGCGCTGTTGGGCTCCTACCTTGCGCGGGCCGGGGCGTTTCTGGCCCAAGGGTCTTTGCGCAAGCTGAAACGCCGGATTGACCCGCGTGGCGCCAATGGGGGCGTCTTTTTAGGGCTGAATGGTACGGTCGTGAAATCGCACGGGGCCGCTGACAGCAAAGGTGTAGCTGCCGCGACCGAACTTGCGGTGCGACTGGCGCAGAACAAATTCCAAGAACGTCTAGCAGGGCGGGTTGCATCTGTCGCTCACGCCAGCGAACATGGCACCAAGACATGACCTCATAATAAAGGCAGGAAGATAATGCCGGTCACAAGATCAGTGGTCCTCGGGACGGGTCACTATCTGCCCGAACGGGTAGTTGAAAACCAAGAATTTGAAGAAACGCTCGACACATCGGACGAGTGGATCAAGTCGCGCAGTGGTATCGAGCGGCGGCATTTTGCGGCTGAGGGCGAACTAACGTCTGATTTGGCAATTGCAGCAGCATTGATGGCGATGAAGCGCGCGGGCATTAGCGCGGGCGAGATTGACGCGATTGTGCTGGCGACCTCGACCCCGGATGACACTTTTCCCTCCACGGCCACCAAGGTTCAGGCCGCCCTTGAAGCGCATAATGCCTTTGCCTTTGATTTACAGGCGGTTTGTGC
>CAZBBZ010000051.1:3642-11792 GCA_964489925.1 uncultured Rhodobacterales bacterium | reverse complement strand
TTGAACTGGCGCCCAAGGGCATTTCAGTGGCGGCCTATCATCCGGGCTGGGTGCGCACGGATATGGGGGGCAGTGCTGCTGATATTGACGTTGAAACCTCGGCGGCGGGATTGATCCAATGCTTTGACGCATTGGACGAAACGACCACGGGTGGTTTTTTCAACTACGATGGCAGCACCCTGCCTTATTGACGGTTTTGGCATTGAATGCCTGTTAATGCGACAGAACGCCCCGGCTCGCCCTTAGTTTTTTGCCGTTTCTGCGACAGTTATCCGCGAACTCCCCTGTTTGCCGTTGCTATGATGCGCTAAAACCCAGCAGCGGCGCCGGGACTGGGCGCCATGCAAACACAGGGTTGATCGAGCAATGAAAGCGCGCCTTCATATTGGTATTGTGCTGGGAGCACTCGCGCTTGGCGTGGCTGGACCTGTGTTGGCGATCGAAATTTTCGGCATCAAACTGTTTGAACCGGATACACCCGAAGACGTTGAGCTGATTGATCCACTTTATTACGATATTTCGCTTACGCTAACACCGGACACGAACCGGGTGCGCAAGGCGGTCGAGCGTAATTCCACGCTTATTCGCACGAAGGATCGCCCAGCGCTTGGCCGGGCTGGTTTGCTGACCACCGCGCGGGCGGATTATGGGCGTATTCTAGAGTCGCTTTATGGAGTTGGTCGTTATGGGGGCTCGGTTTCGATTTTGATCGAAGGGGCAGAGGCGTCAGGGCTTCCCTTGAACACCGATTTACCGGACCGCGTGACCATCAAAGTCGTGGTCGATCCGGGGCCGATTTACCGCTTTGGTGCGGCCAATGTGACCAACGCGCCCAAAACGCTGGATACGGAAGAAACCGGATATATCAGCGGCGAAGTCGCTTTCGCTGAATCCGTGGGGCAAACCGCGATTGCGGCGATTGATGCGTGGCGTGCGGAAGGGTTTGCCAAGGCGGACTTGGGCGGCGTTGAAGTCTTGGCCGATCACGAAGCGCGGCAAGTCGATGCGACCATCGCGATTGAATCCGGGCCATTGGCGCGGTTTGGCGCGGTTAGTATCAGCGGTTCTGAAGCGGTGGACGAAGATTTCCTGCATTACATGACCGACATTGCGCAGGGCGAGGTTTTTGCTGGCAGGTCGCTGGATGACGCGCGGCGGCGCTTGCTTAAGCTGGACACGTTTCGCCGCGTGACCGTGCAAGAGGCGGAAACCATTGATCCGGACGGCGAGTTGGACGTTGTGGTTGAGGTTGAGGACCGCAAACCGCGCCGATTGGGGGCGGGTGTCACGGTCAGTTCGCTTGACGGGTTCGGGATTGAAGGCTTTTGGCTTCATCGCAATATTTTTGGGCGGGCGGAACGCTTGCGCTTTGATGCGGTGATGTCGGGCATTGATCGTGAGTTGGACCCGGATCAGTTTAATTGGCAATTAAGTGTGAATTTTCTGAAACCCGGCGCGTTGACGCCGGACACAGATTTCAGCCTAACGCTGGCTGCAGAACGCGAATTGGCGGAAAACTACGACGCGCGGGCGGTGATGATCACCGGCGGCTTTGCCACAGCGTTTAACGACGAACTTTCAGGGTCGATCGACGTATCCGCAGAGCGGTCGTTTACCCGCGACGATCTTGGCGAGCGTGATTTTGTGACGCTTGGGCTAAGTGCCGGATTGACCTTTGACGACCGCGATGTGCCGCTGAACGCGACCAAGGGACTTTATGCGGATTTGGATATCAGCCCGTTTTACGAGATCAACTTTGAAAATTCGGGCGTGCGGGCTGTGGCGGAGGCGCGCAGTTACTATGCCTTTGGGCTAGAGGATCAGTTTGTGTTGGCCGGACGGGTCAAACTTGGCTCACTTATCGGCATCGAGGCGGAAGAAGCGCCAAATTCTGCCTTGTTCTTTTCCGGCGGCGGCGGGTCCATTCGTGGCTATGCTTACGGCGCGAACGGCGTGGATACGCCAGCGGGCGTAACCGGCGGACGGTCGTTGCTGGAACTTTCCGGTGAAATTCGCACGAACCTAAGCGAAAGCTGGGGCGTGGTCGGGTTTATCGACACGGGCGTTGTGGGCGCGGACCCGGTGCCGGACCTATCGGACCCGTTCAAGACCGGGGTTGGGGTTGGTCTGCGTTTTAACACCGGGTTGGGACCGATCCGCGTGGATGTGGCGCGCGGCCTAGAGCGCAAATCCAGCGATCCGCAAGTGGGCGTTTATATCGGTTTGGGTCAGGCGTTTTGATGCGGTTGTTAGCGACCATTTTCGCCCTGTGTTTGGGGGCGGTTGCGGCCTTTGGCCAAGACGAAAGCAACTCGCGGATTCTGTCCTATATCGAAGAAAAGCTGTCCACGGACAGTCGCAAGATCACCCTGCGCGGCATTGATGGCTTGCTGGCCTCGCGAGCGAAGATTGACGAAATCACCATTTCGGACACCACTGGCGTTTGGCTGCGGATCGAGGATGCAAGTATTGTTTGGACCCGCAGCGCGCTATTGCGCGGGCGGGTTGAAATCGACGAGCTAAAGGCTGCGCGGATCACTATTACCCGCCCGCCTGTCGATGATCGTCGCTTGCCAACGCCCGAAGCGTCAGAGCCGTTTCGTCTGCCAGAAATGCCAGTGTCCGTGAATATCGGCGCGCTGGATGTGGCGCGGCTTGAGTTGGGCGAAGCGCTGATGGGGCAGTCGGCGGTGATGGCAATTACCGGGTCGACCTCGCTGGCGTCCGGCGTGGTGCAGGCGAATTTGGAAACCACCCGGCTTGATGGTCCGGGGGGCAGTTTCAAGCTGATCGCAGGTTATGCGCAAGACACAGGCGCGGTGGATATGTTTTTGCGTCTGAGCGAGCCGCCCAATGGGTTGGCGGTCAATGCGATGGGTTTGCCGGGCTTGCCTGCGCTGGACATGGGGATCGAAGGCGCGGGGCAGATTGATGATCTGGCGCTTGATCTGTTTATGCGCACAGGCGATCAGCAGAACGTGTCGGGCAAAATCGTGCTGGCAGGGCGCGCGGATGGCGGGCTTGGTTTTGACGCCAATCTAGAGGGGCAAATTGATGGGCTGGTGGGCGAAAGCGCGCGGCCATTTTTTGCAGGCAAGAGCCAGATCATCGCCAAGGGCGCGCAATTGGTCGACGGTGGCTATGAGTTGAACGCCTTTAATGTGCAAACCGCCTCGATGGAATTGGGCGGCACGGCGGCGATCAATCAGGCCGGCAGCATAGAGCGTATTGTAACGCGCGGGCGCATTGGCAGCCAAGGTACGCAGACGCAACTGCCTGTTCCCGGTGGCGAAGTATCCGTGCGGGCGGTGGATTTGGTTGTGGACTATGGCAACCGCGACGATGGTGGCTGGACTGCCTCGATCAATACGCGCGGGCTTGATATTGGCGAGCTGGACATCGGCTTTACGGACATTTCCCTTGAAGGTGAAACGGTGCGCGCCGATGACGGCAGCACGCAAAGCGTGACGACCCGCGCAACCGGAGTGATGGGCGGTTTTGAAGCGGATGATCCGGGCATTGTTCGCGCGCTTGGGGATCGGATTAACCTGAATGTTGGCACGCTGTGGCAGGCGGAACAGCCGTTTCAGATCAACATTGCCAAGCTAACGGGCAACGGCATTGATCTGGATGTTGCAGGGCAAGTGAGTTCGTTTATTTTTGATGGGCGGATTGGCGCGAAGGTTGCGCGCTTGTCGCCCTTTAGCGGGCTGCTCAATCGCCGCTTGGCGGGCAGCGCCGATCTGTCGCTTGCGGGGCGGATTTCGCCGTTTACAGGGACGTTTGATATCACGACTAGCGGTACCTCGACCAACCTGCGTCTTGGGGTGCCGGGGCTTGACCCGCTTTTGGTCGGTCTGACGAATTTAGAAGGGCGGTTGACCCGCGACCAAGGGGGGCTGCGCACCAAAGGGTTTTCGCTGAGCAATCCGCAAATCTCGCTGACCTCAGATGGTGAAATTGCCAGTGAGAACGCCGATTTTGGGTTTGATGCGGTGCTGAGTGATCTGTCGCTGGTGCGTCCTGAAGTCGAAGGTCAACTGAGCCTTTCGGGTCGCGCGAAAGGTAGTGACGGGGATATCGGTTTGAGCGCGCTGTTGAAGGTCGAGGACGGCAAGCTGCTGGACCAACCCCTAAACGAGTTCCGCGCGAATTTTGATGGGCGCATGGCCGAGGACGCATTGACTGGGAATTTGCGGGCCTCGGGGCAGTTGTCGGACACGCCGATCCAGTTGTTTACGCTGCTTGGCGCGTCGCCAGATGAACAATCGCTTGAAAATTTGCGCCTGATGGTCGGTCCGTCGCAAGTTACAGGACGGTTGGTCGCGAAGACGGATCAGGCGGAGTACGAGGGCGAGCTGGATATTGACGCGCGCGATATTTCCGCGCTCGCTGCGTTGTTTTTGCAAGATGCCAAGGGCGAGGTTTTGGCGAATGTAAAACTGACCCCCACTGCGCGCTTTGGTCAGCAGATTGCGATGACTGCCAATGTGAACGAGTTTGCTTTTACCGGCAACGGTGCCGCCCCCTTGCGCTTGGAAAAAGCGCGCATGGAAGCGGTGGTTTATGATGCGCTGCGCATCCCCGGTTTGATTGGGTCACTGAACTTCACAAACCTTGAAGGGTTCGGTGTGCGTGCCACAACGGGCGAGGCGACCGCGACGTTCGATGGCGATAAAACCAATTTTGAACTGGACTCAGCCTTGGATATCGGGACGCGGTTTGCGGCATCCGGCGCGCTTAGTCAAACAGAGCTTGGGGGCCGCGTCGATTTAGAAAAGTTCAACATCTATCAAGGCGACACGGTCATGGGCTTGCGCACGCCCGGAAGTGTGGAATTTGAGGGCGGGCATTTGACCTCGGTGGATATGGAATTGAGCGCCGGGTCAGGGGTTTTGACGGCCAAAGGCGCTGTCACGGAAGCCTATGACCTAGCAATCACAGCCCGAGATTTGCCGCTAGCTGCGATCAATGCGGTGCGGCCCGATTTGCGGGCGACGGGGGCAATTTCGGGCGATGTTCAAATCACGGGCGCGCGGGATGCGCCAAGGGTGAAGTTTGATTTGGGCGGGCGCGAGCTTGGCTCTGCGGCGTTGCGCTCGGCAGAGGTTCCCGGCTTTGATGTGACCCTAAAGGGCGAGATGATCGACGGGTTGACAACGCTTAGCACGGAATTTTCTGGCCCTGACAATCTGACCAGCAACCTAAACGGCACGTACCGCGCCGACACGCAAGCCTTGGATATGAACGGCAAGCTGGATCGGTTTCCGCTGGTGCTGATTGATCCTTTGGCCGGGCGGATCGGGTTGCGCGGGGCGTTGAACGGGGTGTTTACGCTTGGCGGCACGGTGCCGGACCCGCAAGCCAATTTCAATTTGTCGGGCAGTGGGTTGTCGTTTGACTTGATGGCGCAAAACGCGGTGGCCCCGTTTGATGCGATTGTGGCGGGCAATTTTGCGGGCCAACAGATTGACCTCTCGTCCAGCCGATTTACCAGCAACAGTGGCGCCAATTTCCAGATTGATGGACAAATCCCGCTGTTTGAAGACGGGCTGAATGTGTTCCTTGGCGGCAAGCTGCCCTTGTCGCTGTTGAATGTGCCTTTGGCGGCGAGTGGCGTGCGCGGGACGGGGATTGTGAACCTTAGTCTGCGGACCACCGGGTCGCTGTCTGCGCCGCGCAGTGCGGGAAGCCTTGCCGTGGATGATGCGAGCTTTGTGGTGCCGCGCGCAAATTTGCGCCTCGACGGGCTGACTGCGCGTGGCGATATTGCGGGTGATCGGCTGCGGATTACGAGCCTTAGTGCAAAGAACAGCCGGGGCGGAACGATTGGGGCCAAGGCGTCTGTTTTGCTGGATGTTCCCCAAGGAATGCCGGGCGAAATCGAGATTACCGCGCGGGACTTTAGCTATACGGATGGGCGGATTGCCACGGCGGATTTTGATGCGGATTTGAAGCTGACCGGACCGCTGGCGCAGCGCCCCTTGTTGGCCGGGCAAGTGAACGTCAAAACCGTAGAGGTCACGATCCCCGGTGCGCAGGCTGCGGGGCCGAAGTCCTTTGCGCTGAACCTGCAACACAAGAACCCAACGCCGCAAATCAGCCAGACGCTGAAGCGCGCATCGACCACGCCAGGCCAGAAAAGCACGAGTGGCGGTGGCTCGGACATTGAGCTTGATGTGGTCCTGCGCGCGCCTTCGCGGGTGTTTGTGCGCGGGCGTGGGTTGGACGGCGAAGTGGGCGGTGAAATTCGGGTGGGCGGCACCCTATCAAAGCCTGTTCCGGTGGGGCAGTTGGACCTGATCCGGGGCCGTATTCAGGTGCTAAGTCAAAGGATCGATATGAATTCGGGCGGTGTGGTTTTTGACGGCGAGCTGATCCCGGAAATGACCCTACGTGCGCGGGTGGTCACAGATGATCTGGAAGCGACGGTCGCGCTTGAAGGGCTTGTGACCAAGCCGAAGATTTCGTTTTCATCGGTCCCTGATTTGCCGGATGATGAAATTCTGGCGCGGGTGGCCTTTGGGCGTCCGCTGAGTGAACTGTCGCCCTTGCAGATTGCGCAAGTGGCAAGCGTTGGTGCCGAATTTGCCGGGCGCAGTGAGTTGAGTTTCCTTAACCAAATGCGCCAAGCCACGGGGCTTGATGATTTGGACTTTGAAACCACCGACGATGGCGCGACGATGGTGCGTGCGGGGAAATATCTGCAAGACAATATCTATTCCTCGATCGAGGCGGATAACGCGGGTAATTCCAAAGCGATCATCAACTTGGATATCAGCTCCAAGGTCAAAGCGCGGGGATCGGTTGATAATTTGGGCAACACCAGCCTTGGGATTTTCTTTGAGAGGGATTACTAAGCGGTCATGCTTATTCTTGTGGGTCTCGGAAATATCGGCGCGAAATACGCCGCTAATCGGCACAATGTCGGGTTCATGGCGATGAATGCGATTGCGGATCGGCATGGGTTTCAACCGTGGAAATCGCGGTTTCAAAGCATGGTGGCCGAAGGGCGTTTGGGCTCTGAAAAGGTGCTGTTGATGAAGCCGTCAACGATGATGAACCTGTCGGGGCAGGCCGTCGGTGAAGCGATGCGGTATTATAAAATGGCCCCCGATGATGTGACGGTGTTTCACGATGAGATTGATCTAGCCCCCGGCAAGTGTCGCGCGAAAAGCGGTGGGGGACATGCGGGGCATAACGGGTTGCGCTCGATTCACGATCATATTGGCGCGACGTATCACCGTATTCGCATCGGTGTCGGCCATCCGGGGCGCAAGGAAGCGGTGCCGGGCTTTGTGTTGAAAGACTTTTCAAAGGCGGATCAGGATTGGCTGGGGCCGTTGATTGACGGGATTGCAGACGGCGCGCCGCATCTGGCGAGCGGGGATACAGGCCGATTTATGAATGCGGTGAGCCTTCAGGTGGCGCCGCCCCGGTCGAGTGATAAGGTTACCAAACCCAAGGCGGCGAAGGCGAAAGCTGACGCGCCGGCTCCCAAAGAGACCGTCGAAGAACCGAAGTCAAAGCTCCAACAGTTGATGGATAAATTCGCGCGCTAAGTAAGTCATTAAGCCCCGCTATCATTAAAGGTAAAGATCATGGAACTTCCGGAAAAAGCCCCATCCGTCAATGTGCTGGGCCAAGACCTGCAAGCCTGTTCTAGCGATCCTGTGACGGGCTTTTTTCGGGACGGTAGTTGCAATACCTGCACCCAAGACGCGGGATCACACACGGTTTGTGCGGTGATGACAGCGGAGTTTTTGACCTTTAGTGCCAAGGCGGGCAACGATCTATCGACGCCGCGCCCAGAGTTCGGGTTTGCAGGGCTAAAGCCCGGCGATCAGTGGTGCCTGTGTGCGGCGCGATTCTTGCAAGCCTTTGAAGCAGGGGCAGCGCCACGGGTAAAATTGACCGCGACCCATGCCCGCGCTTTGGACATCGTGCCGCTGGATGCGCTGCGCGAAATGTCCTTTGAGGTTAGCTAGAAAGCAGGCACACAACGGGCGGTAGTTCTTAAAGAGTTTTCCCGCCTATGGCCCAAGCGCTTGTTGATCCTGATTGACAGTATAGCAATTCCACACAAAAAAAATGTTATGTGTGTTATACTAATTCAGAGAAATAAAATGTGGACTAAATCCCAAAAAATA
>CAZBBZ010000051.1:0-3542 GCA_964489925.1 uncultured Rhodobacterales bacterium | reverse complement strand
CAACAATCCGGTGACGACTGGATCGAACATGAGGGGCCGAAAGTTTCGGCGCTGGCTGATCCAATTCGCGGCACGCGCGGCAAGTCATTTGACGATGTGGATAGCGTGGTTGCAGAGGTCGTTGGCGCTTTGCCTGCGATGCTGGCCGACGGTCCATTGGACGATGGCGAACCCGAATGGGCTGGTTTTGACTGGAAAACCGACTGCAACATTACATCCGCCAGTGTTTATGCGACGGCGGGTATGCGCATCGCGGAATAAATGGAGCGCAAAAAGAGCGCGCAAACTTGGTCCAAGCTGAACCGTGAATTACGCAAAGTTCTGGGCAAAGACGTTCCGGTGCAAGCACGAACTCTAAGTGGTTTTGAACGCCCGCCAAGCCAGAGCCAATTTGCCGTTGGTCCGAAAAAGGGTGTCTTTCCGGGATTTAATCTTTAGGCAAAGACCAACCAATAATAAGCAGCGCCGCCTCATCACGAGCGGCGCTGTTTGCGTTTAAGGGCTTGATTTGGGGTTGGACGGCTAGGCGGCGCGGGTGTATGCCAAATGCATGGCCCTAGACACTCCAAAAACTATCGCGCTTTCGGACGATCAGGCCGAGATTTATGACCATCTTGCCGAGGTATTCTTGGCCGCTGGTGTTGATCTGGTGGAGGGCAGCTTGGTGCCGCCTTCGACCGAAAAATCCGCGACCTTGGCCGTGTTGGGCAAAGCCGGGTCGGGCAAGACCTTGCTGTTGGCCGAAATTGTGGACGCCCTAGCCAATGCGGGGGTTGAACCTGTTTCCGCCGATTACGAAAGCCGCAAGGCGGGCGAAAAGCGGACCTTTGCGGTGCTGGCCCCGACCAACAAAGCGGCGAGTGTTTTGCAAGCGCGCGGTGTTCCAGCAACGACCATTCACCGGATATTGTATTCGCCCGTTTACGATCCCGATTACGAGGCGATTGCCGAGTGGTTGGCGGGCAATGACAAGCGCCCAAAGGTCGAAGGGCTGACGGACGAAGCGCTTGATCGCGCCCATGCTTTTTTCAAAGATCATAAATCGATCCCCGGCGCGTTGGCGGCGGCGGGATTGCGCGGCTCGGACTTTATTCGAGGCTGGACCCGGCGCGAAGACCCGCTGGATATTGGGTTGATTGATGAATCGTCCATGCTCGACAACAAACAGCTAGAGGATTTGAAGGAAATCTTTTCGACCCTTGTGCTGTTTGGGGATCCTGCGCAGTTGGCTCCGGTGGGGCAATCTGGCGAAATGGCCTTTGATACCCTGCCCGCCAAGCATCGCATGACGCTTAGCCGTATTCATCGGCAAGCGGCGGATAACCCGATCCTTGATCTGGCTTATGCCCTGTCCCAAGACGATGTGGATTATCACGAGTTTGAGCGCCGGGTGTTTGCGGCCGCCGAACGTGATGATCGGGTCGTGATCGCGCCGTCGGTGGATGCGGATATGATGGCCCGCTCGCCGGTTTTGGTCTGGATGAACAAGACACGCATTCGGCTGATCCATGCGTGGCGCGGGGCGGTTGGTGCGCCGGAAACCGCGCTGCTGGAAGGCGAGCCGCTGATTTGCGACGGCATCGAACTGCCCATGAAGCATCGCAAGAAGCGGATCGACCTAGAGGCCAAAGGGCTGATTAAAGGCGCGCAATGTGTGTACCTTGGTCCTGGCCGCAAGCCCGGTTTTGCCCGATTGCATGTGGTTGGTGCGCCCGATCCGCAGATTAGCGCGGCCTCGATCATTCAAATTGAAGCACCCGATCAAGAAGAACCCTTTATCCCGTCAGCCGCGCGCATGGGGGCGGCATTCCTGCATGGGGCGGCGGTTACAATCCACAAGGCGCAAGGCAGCCAGTGGCCCGACGTGCAGGTCTTTGCGCCCGATATAGCCGTGGCCGCGCGTATGGGGCGCACGGAGGCGGGCATTCCCTTATGGAAACGCCTGACTTACGTGGCAATCACGCGGGCGGAAAATCGGTTGTTATGGGTCACGCGGGCGAGTTTAGCGCGACCTAGATCCGCTTTAGATACAAGCGATCTAAAGGCGGTGGCCCCGGCCCCGATGACCCTTGCGCCGACGGATGACACATAAAGGCGTCGCTTAAATCACGCGATTGCGCTATGTTTATCAGCGAAAGGTCGTGAAACATGTTCAAACCGATCCTAACTGCAATCGGACTGCTCGCCTTGGCACCCCCCTGCTTTGCCGAGTTGACCCACCGAGAAACCATCCAGAATTTCAGAGCTTCGAGCCTTGCCTATGACGCCCAAGTTTGCGGCGTTTGGGTTGCCAATGAAAGCGATGAGATCGTCCTGATGAACACGTTTGGCATGGAAATTCGGCGCATCGAGAGCGGGATGGGCAATGTGCAAAGCCTGGCGGTGGATGAGGACGGGCTGCTTTTGGCCAATGGGTTTGGCAGCTTTATGCGGATGACCCGTGATGGCGTGGCGATGGACGGCCGTTTTAATCTTAGTACGACCTTGGTGGATACCGAAGGGCTGCACCGGGATGCGGATGGCAGCTATCTGGTGGTCGAAGATGATCCCGCGCGGCTGTTGCGCGTGGCGTCAGATGGCACGGTGTTGATGGAGTTGCAGGGCGGCAGTTTTGACCCTCCCATGAACGAACCCCAAGGGGTCACCCGTGATCCGTTTTCGGGCAACATTCTGGTGGTGGATGACAACGAAGGGCTGAATGCCTTGTTTGAGCTGGCCCCGGATGGGCGGGTGTTGTCGGTAACGCCGCTGTCGGCTTGGGGGCGGGATGCAGAAGGTGTGGCGCTACAACCGGAAACCGCGACCCTGTTTGTGGGGTTTGACAGCGGGCGGGCGCTGGCGGTGTTTGATTGGCGTCCGAGCGAAATCACCATTGAAACGCCGCTTGATCGCGGGCCTGACTGCGCGATGTCTTAGGGGCGGGGTCGTAGGGGAGGTGTTTCGCAAAGGTCTAAAGACACAAAAGCCCCGCCGAAACATGGCGGGGCTAGGTCGTTCAGGCTTTTTTTGGGGGTTACGCTGCCTTCGCGACCTTTTTCGGGGCTTTCTTGCCCGTGATCGTTTTTGTCTTAGCAATCTCGATCACGCGGGGTTTCAGTGCCTCTGGCACCTCGCGCACCAAGTCCACATGCAAGAGACCGTTTTCGATCACGGCACCATTGACGCGCACATGGTCGGCCAGCTGGAAGCGGCGCTCGAACGCGCGGGTGGCGATGCCACGATGCAGGTAATTGACGTCTTCGTCTTCTGCTTTCTTAGCGGAAATCACGAGCTGACCATCGCGGGCCTCGACGTGAAGTTCGTCTTCCGTGAACCCGGCAACCGCAACGGAAATGCGATACGCATCTTCGTCGGTTTTTTCGATGTTATAAGGCGGATAGGTGTTGTTCGGGGCCTCGGACGTCATCACGTTGTCCAGCATGCTGGCAAGACGGTCAAAGCCGACGGTCGAACGGTAAAGCGGGGTAAAATCATAATTGCGCATGGGTATAGAACCTCCATTAGAGCGAACATTGCATGTTAGCGGCCCCCCGTTTGGGCGA
>CAZBBZ010000050.1:0-11869 GCA_964489925.1 uncultured Rhodobacterales bacterium | reverse complement strand
GTGTTTTTAGCGCTCTATTTGGGTCTGTTCCAACTGCTGCTGACCTTCGCCAGCATCGCGTTCATGAGCGAAATCGCGATTAACTTGTCCTTCCTCGCAGTATTGCCGCTGATTTATTACGCTGCATACCGCGCTAGACGCTATATTCTGGCCCGCACCCGTTGGCGGGGTATCCGTTTTGGGGCCGAACCTGCGGCGATTGGCTACGCTTTGCGCGCAATGGGCTACACGGTTTTGTCGATTATTACTTTGGGCATCATGTTCCCCTACCAAACCTTCAAGCTAGAAAAATACGCCACTGACCGCACTTGGTACGGTGACATGAAGCTAGAGCAGGGCGGCAAATGGACCATGCTGCTCAAAGTATGGCTCATCGCGCTCGCCATCATCGTGTTGGGCATTGTTGTACTCGGTGCCGCATCTGTTTACGCTAGTACGGCAGCTGGTCGGACTGCCAGAAGCGACATCACCTTAGTCGTGATGGTACCAGTCATTGTCGCGGCGATTTTCTTTTATCTCTCGATCATAATCGCCTTTTTGTATTATGGCGTTGCGTCTTTCCGCGCATTGACCAGCCACAAAACCGCTGGCCAAGCTGTTAAATTCACCTCTGAAGCGCGGTTGGGCAAGGTCTTTAAGATCTATCTGGTCGGAGTCCTGATCTTCATCGCGTTCTTTATCGCGCTTGGTGTTATCGTCTCAATGTTTGCCGGGGGCACGTTCATGATGATGAATTCGGATGGGGGCGCAGCACTTGCCAACGCCTTGGCTGGCAGTCCGATTGCGCTTATTGGGATCATCCTGAGCTACGTTGTTTTCTTACTGATTGCAGGCGCGATTTCGCATCTGTTGTTCATACAACCAATCTTGCGCCACTATGCCACGACGATCACCGTCAGCGATCCACATGGCGAGATTGATCAGGTGGCCCAACGTGCTCATGATGACAGTGTCGAGGCAGAAGGCTTTGCCGATGCGCTTGATGTGGGCGCGGCAATCTAAGCGGCGCTGGATATGAGCAATCAACAGTACAAAGCAAGCTACGCGGACGGGCAATCCGCCCGCGTCAGCGACATCACCGTCAGTTTTGATGAACTGGCCACGGGGTCGAATTTGAACCTGCATAACGCGCAGGGCATTTTCGCCCGCTGGCGGTTTTCTGATCTGCGCCAACTGCGCGATCAAACCCATGTGGATGGGCTGGTGCTGTTTGATGTCGACAACGAAATCGCCCGTTTGACGATTACCGACCCCGGTGCGATCAAGTTTATCAAAGAGCGTGCGCCCAATTTACGTAAACGCGCACCTATTGGGGCGGCCATGCGCAAAGCGCTGGCATGGGCGTTGGCGGCGATTGCATCGGTTTTGCTGATCGTGTTCGTTGTGATCCCGGCCCTATCAAATCAGCTCGCCACTCTCGTGCCTGTCGAGCGCGAACGCCAAATGGGGCAAGCGGTCATCGGGCAAATTCGCTGGGGGCTTGCGCGATTTGGTGGCAGTCATATTCCGGTATGTGCAAATGAACCGGGGCAGGCGGCTTTGGATAAAATGGCCGCACGCCTGCTGGGGGATGTGGAAACGCCGCATCCGTTTCAGATCAGTGTGTTCGATCACGGCATGGTCAACGCTTTTGCGGTTCCCGGCGGGCAAATCGTCCTGTTTCGCGGGTTATTGGAAAAAGCGGAAACCCCCGAAGAGGTCGCGGGCGTTCTTGCTCATGAAGCGGGCCATGTGGTCCATCGCGACCCGTTGCGTCTTGCGCTGCGGTCTTCTGGCACGGCGGGCTTACTGGGTCTGGTTTTGGGCGATTTCACTGGCGGGGCTTTTGTCTTGATCCTGACCGAACAACTCATCGCCTCGTCCTATTCCCAAGCGGCTGAAAAAGATGCGGACATCTTTGCCGTTGATCTGCTGAACCGGGCTGGATTACCGTCAGGCCCCTTTGCGGATTTCTTTTTGCGCTTGATCGAAGAATACGAAATTAGCGATGAAAACTGGACCTCGCATCTGTCAACGCACCCTCACCCAGAAGGGCGCGCTAAGGAAGCAAGACAAGGCGGCACACATCAGGGCGCGTTTGAGCCAATTCTGACAAGCAGCGAATGGGCCGATTTGCGCTCCATGTGCGACGTGCATGGGCCACTGCCAAAGGATCCAAAAGAAAATTAAAGCGCGTGTGCAACTTAGCGCGCAGTGACTTTCAAGCGAATGCCGTTCTTGGGGCGAAGGGTCATCAACAAATGCGGCTCAGGAGTGGCGTCAATCGTTTCAAACTTGAACTTGCTTAGCAATGTGGCCAGCACGATTTGGGCCTCCCGCATAGCAAACTCAGCACCAATACAAATTCGCGGCCCATTGCCAAATGGCAAATAAGCATAACGATCGTACTTTGCACCTTCGGCAAAGCGATCCGGGTCAAAGCGATCTGGATCATTCCATAACAACTTGTGCCGGTGCAGCGCATAAATCGGCAACATCACGGTATCACCGCGCTTAATTTCCCGCCCGCATAACTCATCTTCTGCTTGCGCGGTGCGCGCTAAAAGCGCCGCTGGGGGATAAAGCCGCATGGACTCCAAAATGATTTGTCGAGTTAGCTTGAGGTTCGGAATATGTTCGGCCCCGGCGATCGAGCCGTTCAAAACTGTTTTCGCTTCCTGATAGGCACGCTCTTGCACGTCTTGATCAAAGGCACACAGGTAAAGCGCCCAAGCCAGCGCCAAAGTGGTCGTTTCATGCCCTGCGGCCACAAAGGTTAGAATATTGTCGCGCAACTCGCGCTTTGTCATTTTGCGCCCGCTTTCGGGGTCTTGCGCGGACATCAATAAATCAAGCAAATCCGGTTGCGGTTTGGGACCATGCTCGGCGCGAATTTCCACCGACTGATCCGCTAGGTTTTGCAGGTCTCTTAAAGAGTTCGGATTCATCAAGCGATTAAGACGGGGCACCCAACCGGGCGCGCCGATCATGTCAAAAAACGATGTCTTGCCAACTTGGTTGATATACTGGCTTACGGCCGCGCTTATGGCTTCGGGTTTGATGTAATCCCCCGTTGAAAACGTCACATTGGCGATCACCTCGACCGTCATGCGCACCATGTCTTCATAAATATCAACGGTTTGACCGTCTTTTTTGGCCAAGCGATCAACGGAGTTTTGGGCCGCAGCACTCATCACCGGCGCAAGGCTATCGATGTTGCGCACTTGGAAAACTGGCGCAACCGCACGGCGCTGCCAGCGCCAAGTCTGTCCTTCGACCACAAACAGACCCTCACCAATCCCTGGGCGCAGAATACGCTTGGTCACGTCAGACTTTGGATAGTTGTCAATGTTGGTTTTCATCACCCGCTCGATCCCGCGCGGGTCCATCAGCATGTGCCAACGTATGCCTGTGCGCCCAGATACGATCGGTTGTTCAAACGCGATTGGGGGGATGATACTTAGTATGTCACGGCGTATTGACGAAAGACTTTCAAAAAAGCCCATCGGTTTGGTTGCCGTTTTGCCGCGCGGTGGTACGCCTAATGCGATGTCATTTGGCATAAAATGCTCTCCCGTACCCAATAAGTGTTTGTTTGGTCGGAAATTTCAAGCACGTCGAGGTTTAATCGGCAAAGGCGTCCGGGTTTATTTCACGCGCCATGTGATCCAGCACCGCGTTGGTGAACCGCGCTTCTTTTCCATCGGGGAAAAACGCCTTTGTCACATCAACATATTCTGTAATCACAACTTTTGGCGGCGCGCTGGCCGTAATCAATTCCGACCCTGCAGCCCGGAACACGGCGCGAATTGTGGGATCAATGCGGGCGATGGGCCATTTTGCGACCAAAGCCGCGTCGGTCAGTTGATCGATGCGCGCCTGATGATTGATCGCTTGTTCCAAAGTTTCGCGAAAATGATCGACGTCGCCTTCTTCAAAGGTTTCTCCGTCAAGTTCCGCGCCAAAGCGATGGGTTTCAAATTCGCCTTTGATGTCGGTCAAGCTGGTGCCCGTGGCTTCCATTTGGAAAAGAGCCTGCACCGCATATAGCCGAGAAGCAGAGCGCGCGCGCCGTTTGGTCGTGTTCGATTGAGACATAAGGGCGTGCTATTCCTTGCCGGCCATGATGATGTGTTCACTGTCAGGCGCAAAACTGCCGCCTGTCGTCGGAGTACTGGCAAAAGATTTTTGCGCCGCGATCAAATGCAATGCGGCTTCGGCCGCCCCTGCACCTTTATTCGCCTTCTTCGGGTTTGCCCGTTCTTCGGCCTGTTTCTTGCTTTCAACGGTTAAGATCCCGTTGCCAATGCACATGCCTTGCAAGCCCAGCAACATCAATGCGCGCGAGCTGTCGTTGCAAACCGTGTCATAATGGGTGGTTTCCCCGCGAATGACGCATCCCAAAGCCACAAAGCCGTCAAACCGCCCTTTGGCAAAAGCGATTGCAGGCGGGATTTCCAAAGCGCCCGGAACGTCTAAAACTTCTGCCGTGGCCCCCGCTTCTTTGATCGCATCAAGCGCGCCTTTCAGCAAATCATCCCCGATGTCTTTGTAATAGGGCGCGCGCACCACCAACAGCTTGGGAGGCGTGGCAAAACTTGGCGTCGCCAAGATGTGATGCTTTTCTGATTTGGCCATTAGGCGTCGTCCTTGTTGATTGCACGGGTGCCCACAATCGACAGCTCATAGCCATCCAACCCCACAAGACGCGGCTGGGGGCTGTCGGTCACCAAAATAAGATCGTGAATACCAAGCGCCCCAAGAATCTGGGCACCCAATCCGTATTGGCGCAAGGTCTGGGGCGAGCTGCCATCGTCAATATCGACCCGCATGGACAAGTCGCGCAGCAACACAACTGCGCCGCGTCCTTCATCGGCAATCACTTCCATCGCGCGCGATAGCTCGGAGGCTTTTCCTGCCCGCAGGCCCAGCAGATCATCCAACGGGTTCACGGCGTGCATCCGCACCAACACCGGCTCGTCGGTGGATATATCGCCCTTGGTCATCACCAAATGTTCGGTATCACCTTGATCATCAGAAAACACCCGCAGCATCCAGTCGCCGCCAAATTCCGACGTCACCGCGCGCGGCTGTTTGGTTTCGCGCACAAGGCTGTCATGGCGCAAACGATAAGCAATCAAATCGCTGATCGTGCCGATCTTCATCGCATGGCGCTGGGCAAAGGCCACCAGATCAGGCAAGCGCGCCATCGTGCCGTCTTCGTTCATCACTTCGCAAATCATCCCCGAGGGGTTCAGCCCAGCAAGCCGCGAAATATCCACCGCCGCTTCCGTATGGCCAGTGCGCACCAACACGCCGCCATCTTGAGCGCGTAAGGGAAACACATGTCCGGGGGAGCCAAGATCCGCATTAGTGGTCGACGGATCAATCGCAACCGCAACCGTGCGCGCACGATCCGCCGCTGAAATGCCCGTGGTCACCCCTTCGCGCGCTTCAATCGACACGGTGAAATTCGTTTCATGACGCGATGAATTATGCGACGCCATCAAGGGCAGCCCAAGCGCGTCGATCTGTTTGCCAGTCATCGCCAGACAAATCAGCCCGCGTCCGTGGGTCGCCATAAAGTTCACGGCATCCGGTGTTGCCATTTGACCGGGAATGATCAGATCACCTTCGTTTTCGCGGTCCTCATGATCCACAAGGATGAACATCCGTCCGTTGCGCGCATCGTCAATGATTTCTTCAATCGAAGAAATCGCATCGTGATAAACTGAAGGCGTGTTTGTCATAGAGCTTTAACCGTTTTGAACGTCGATCAGACGCGCCACGTAACGGGCGAAGGTGTCGATTTCAAGGTTCACCTTATCCCCTGCATGGGCATCCCCCCAAGTTGTCGCCGCTTTCGTGTGCGGAATGACGTTGACCGAAAACTCTGTGTTCGTCACGTCATTGACCGTCAAAGACGTCCCGTTCAACGTTACAGAGCCTTTTTGGGCAATGAACTGCGCATAGCCTTGCGGGATCGCGAATGTCATCCGCGTGCTGTCCCCATCTTGCGCCAGTTCTAAAATTTCCGAGACGCCATCCACATGGCCGGATACCACATGACCGCCCATTTCATCCCCAAGACAAAGCGCGCGCTCAAGGTTGATACGCGTTCCTAACTTCCAGTCCCCAAGGTTGGTTTTTGAACGGGTTTCGTTTGAAAACTCCACATCAAACCAAGCGGTGCCATCGGTTTCAAACCCTTTGGCAATGGTGGTCAAACAGCAGCCGTTACAGGCAATAGATGCCCCAATCGCAATCGTGTTGGGATCATAGGCCGTGTGGATGCGCGCACGCGTGTCGCCTTTGACCTCTAGGGCGGCGATACGGCCAATATCTGTGACAATTCCTGTGAACATATTTGAGCAAGCTCCAACTGATAGGGGGCTTCTAATGGGTTTTACGCCCCGATTGAAGCGCCAATGACGCCAACCAACGCGGGCAATTAAGCGCAGATAAAAAATGTTGAATATGTCAATCGGTAACAAGTTTATGCGATTGATTAACTGGAAGTTTGTAATTGAGCCGTGATAGTCGAAGCCATGGTCGTTTTTGCTACGCCTTCCCACCCGCCAATGACGCGCCGGTTCTTGTTCTTGCAGGGACCGCATGGGTTCTTTTTTGCCGACCTTGCGGCGGCTTTGCGCGAAGCTGGCCATACAGCGCTTGCCATTGGAACCAACCGGGGGGATCAGCATTATTGGCCGCACCGCGAAAGCTATCATGGCTTTGATACACCCGATGTGAATTGGCGCAGCCATTTATCGACCTTTTTGGGGCGCCAACGGATCACCGATATTGTAGTTTATGGGGATACCCGCCCGCTGCACCGGATTGCCCGGATCGAGGCTGAAAAACGCGGAATTCGCATCCATTGCTTCGAAGAAGGGTATTTGCGCCCCTATTGGATCACCTATGAACGGGGTGGGAGCAACGGAAATTCGGTTTTGATGTCTCTGCCCCGGCAGGTCTATGAAAACCACGAAGCGTCAGAGCCGAGTGATCGCACGGGCCAGTCGGGACAGTCGGGTCGTTGGGGCGCGATTTGGCATCACACATGGTATGGGTGCATGTATCACGCGAATATCTTGTTTCGGAACCGTGGCTACCCGAATTTCGAAAGCCACCGGGACAGTTCCGTGCTGCGGGAATGGATGCTTCATTGCAAGCGCCTGTTTTGGATGCCCGCGCGCATATTGGAACGGCGCCTGAAAACGCGCCGCCTGATGCATCGGGGCCGTCCGTATCATGTGTTTATGCTTCAATTGCCCCATGACGCCTCCGTTCAACATCATGGTGAGATGTCAAATTGGCAGGATTTGATAACGAAAGTTATAAGCGGCTTCTCAAAGGGTGCGCCAAAGCATCATTTGTTGGTGTTTAAGTCGCATCCTTTGGATGATGAACGCGAACCATTGGCGCGCATGATTTCCCAAACCGCAAAATCCTTTGGGGTGCAAAAGCGGGTCATGGTCATTCCGGCGGGCAAGCTTGGGGCATTGTTGGACCACGCCAAATCCGCCCTGACGGTCAATTCGACCGCCGGGCAACAAGCGCTGTTTCGCGGCATGCCCTTAAAACCATATGGTCGCGCGATTTATGGTCGTCCTGAATTGGTGTCGGATCAAACAACCGCCGAATTCTTTGCCGACCCCAAATATCCCGATAGAAGTGCGTACCAGAAATTTCGCAACTACCTGCTGTCCACCAGCCAGATTAAGGGCGATTTTTATACCCAAGTAGGGCGCGCCGCTGCGGTGCGCAACGTCGTCGATTTGGTTTGTGCCACTCACGGGCCATACGCTGCAACCGACACGCGCAGTGGCGAGCAAGCAACTACTCCGGTGGCTGTGTCGCCTTAAAACTTGACCGTCAGGCGGTATTCGTCGTCTATACTACCTAAAAATGCCGGCAAACTTATAAAAAAAGACCGGTGATACAGGTTCGACGGACGATACTTATGCAAAATTTGGCCCCGGCGTTTTTGCGCCAAGCTTTGATGTTATGTGCTGCAACGGCGATGCTTGCGGCCTGTGCGCTGCCACGTTCAGGACCGTCCAGATCCGAAATTTTGGCAGGCAGCGAGGATGGCAATGTTCACATTGTAAACGTCACCGACGGGATCGCCAATGTGACACGCTCTGTGGACAGCCTCGGGTTTGATAGCAGCTTTTTGAACGCGGGCGTGGCGCGCACGGACAACATCGCTGCTGGTGATGTGCTGGGCATAACCGTTTGGGAAAACGTGGAAAATGGCCTGCTTGCGACTGTGGGCCAAAAGGTGACGATCCTTGAAGAAGTTCAAGTGGATCAACAGGGGCTGATCTATGTGCCATACGCGGGACGGATTTTGGTCCGTGATAAATCCCCCGAACAAGTACGCCGCATCATCGCTGACAAGTTGAACGATCAAACGCCCGACCCCCAAGTCGAAGTGCGCCGCCTCGCGGGGAACGGCTCGACCGTTTCGGTGATGGGCGGGGTAACTTTGCAAGGGGTATATCCCGTTGATGCCACGACCCGCCGCTTGGCAGGTATGCTCGCCAAAGCAGGGGGTGTCATTTTGGAACCCGATGTTGCGCAGATCCGTATTTTGCGTGGCAAGCATGTCAGCACGATTTGGCTTCAAGACCTCTATGACAACCCGATCGCTGACGTGGCTTTGCGCGCCGGAGATCGTATTGTCGTTGAAGAAGACCGTCGTTCCTTCACCGCTCTTGGGGCAACGGGCGGACAAACGCAGGTCGATTTTCGCCGTCGCGATTTTTCTGTTCTCGAAGCGATTGCCCAAGTTGGGGGGCTAAACGCGACGCTGGCTGACCCGAAAGGCATCTTTGTTTTCAGAGACGAGCCGAGCTATGTCGCCAACCGCGTGTTGGGCCGCTCTGATCTGCGCGATCCACAAAAAATCGCCTATGTGGTCGATCTTACCAAACCAAACGGCATGTTCGTCGCCCGCGATTTCCAAATCCGCGATGGCGACACGGTTTACATCACCGAAGCGCCGTTCACGAATTGGCAAAAAATCATGTCCGCCACCCTTGGCACGCTGAATTTTGCAGGTTCCATTGGCGCAACGTCCACGGCCCTTGGCAACTAATGGCGCCACCCCCTCGCCGTAAGCTGGGGTGGTATGCGCTTGGGTTTCGCGACCGTCATCTAAAACAAATGTTAACTGCGGCGGGCTGGGACTTACGTTTTGGCCCGACGACGCGTGACTTGGACGCGGTTGCAATTTGGGGCGACCGCCCGGTGGCCGCACGAGGGCGCCGCGCCGCAAAACAGCGCAACCTTCCGCTATTGCACATTGAAGACGCGCCCTTGCGCGCAATCACAACCGCCAAGTCGGACCCAAGTGTTGGACTAACCATTGATCAAAGCGCTTCTTATCTCGACGTGTCAGGCAATAGCGATCTTGAACAGCTTTTGTCTGACGCACCGCCGCTAAGTGACACGCAGCGGGACCGGGCCACGACCGTTATGGCGATGCTGCGTGCCGCAAAACTTTCAAAATACAATGACGACTCGCGCAGCGCTGATGATCTGCCCAGAGATTTCGTGTTGGTGGTGGATCAAGTGCCCGGCGATGCCTCGATCCGATTGGGCAATGCGGGTCCAGAGCAGTTTCAAGCCGCAATAAAGGCGGCAAAGGCAGAACATCCGGATATAAAGATCCTGATCAAAGGTCATCCCAAAGCAAACGCCAAAGGGCATTTTTCACAAGCGCAAGCTGACCATTTGCCGTCCGGCTATAACATCTACGATGTGCTGGATCGCGCGGCGGCGGTTTATGTTGTCACCTCGCAAGTCGGGTTTGAAGCAATCATTGCAGGCCATCGCCCGGTTGTCTTTGGGCAACCTTTTTACGCAGGTTGGGGGCTTAGCGATGATCGCAAACCGATTGCGCATCGCAATCGCGCTTTGGATCGCGAAACACTGTTTGCCCGAGCGTTCATCGACTATCCGTTTTGGTTTGATCCCGTTCTGGGCCGTCCAGCAGCGCCCGAACAGATCATCGAGGGATTGATCGCGCGCAAGCGACATTATGGTTGGACAAATGATCCCCCCCTCGCGCTTGGCATGAGCCAGTGGAAACGCGCGCGTCTGCGCGATTTTTTGGGGAACTGCCGCTTTGTGGATACGCCACAGGCGATTGAATCTGACCAAAAACATCGGCTCGCAATTTGGGGGCGCAAGTTTGACACCCTGTCTAATATGGACGGCGTCCAAGTCACGCGGGTCGAGGATGGCTTCCTGCGGTCGCGCGGCATAGGGGCAAAACTCGTGCCACCTTTGTCGCTTTGTCTGGACGGGCAGGGGATTTACTATGACACCAATCGCCCCAATGACCTTGCCGATTTGATCGCGGCTTCCGCACAATTGTCACCCGCTCAACTGACGCGCGCGGCCAACTTGCGCGCCACGCTCACGCAAGCAGGGTTGTCAAAGTATAATCAGGGCCAAGCGCCAAGCGACTCTGTTGACGTTCTGGTGGTCGGGCAGGTTGAAAATGACGCATCGGTGCTGCTGAGTGGCGGGGCAATTAAAACGAACCAAGCCTTGTTGGAAACAGCACGCCGCGCCAATCCCGATGCTAAAATTGCCTATAAGCCCCACCCAGATGTCGAAGCCGGGTTGCGCCGTGGTGAACTTCCCAACCCGCTGTCAGGGGGCCTTGCAGACGTGATCTGGACCAATATTGACCCCATCAAAGCAATCAAGGCCACAGGCGAGGTTTGGACCATGACCTCCTTGCTGGGGTTCGAGGCGCTTTTACACGGTGTAAAAGTGACCACCACGGGCCGCCCGTTTTATGCAGGCTGGGGGCTGACGACCGACTTAGACCCGCCCAACCGCACGACGAAAGCGCCCCTAGACGGGTTGGTTCATGCCACCTTGATTGATTATGCCACGTATTTTGACCCGATTAGCGGTTTGGCCGCAACGCCCGAAGCGATTGCCGAACGCTTGTCCAACGGGTTTCAGGAGCGCGCGCCGCTGTTGCGACTGGCGGCCTTAGCCCAAGCCGTTAGCGGTTGGCGTCCCAATAAGTAACGGTGTCCCCACCCAATGTTTGCGTATCTCTTAACGTATACTCAGGGGCATCGCGCAAGGCGCTTAGACCCAGCGCCCCAAGACCGGGCAAACCATCATTGCCAATCAGCTTGCCCGCCGTGAACCAAACAATCCGATCCACCAAACCTGCCGCCAATAAGGACGCCGCGAGTGTGCCGCCCCCTTCACAAAAAACCCGCGTTATGCCCTCAGTTCCAAGCGCCTTGAACGCATCAAGCGGATCGACGCGTGCGCTCTTGCCGGGAAAGAGGCGTACACCATTTTTTTGTAACTGTTGGGCCTGCGTTTCATTGGCGTTCTCACCTGAAAAGATCCACGTCGAGGCTTGATCGGTATCGGCAAGCTGTGACGAGGCAGGCAATCTAAGCGCGCTATCAAACAGCACCCGCACGGGTGTCGGCACATCCCCAAGGCCGCGCACCGTAAGTGCGGGGTCGTCCGCCAATGCGGTGCCCGCGCCCACCAAAATCGCGTCATGTTGGCTGCGCAGCATATGCGTGCGCGCCCGCGCCGCAGGCCCCGTAATCCACTGGCTTTCCCCACGGGCCGTTGCAATACGCCCATCAAGGGTCGTGGCGACTTTTAAGGTCAGCAATGGCAACCCGTGTTCGCGCAGCTTTAGATAACCCGCATTCACGCGTGCGGCAGGTTCTGCCATCACGCCTTCAACAACCTCGATGCCCGCGCCGCGCATCCGCGCCACACCTTGGCCTGCAACACGCGGGTCCGGATCAGGGGCGGCAATCACAACACGCGCAATGCCCGCCGCGATCAAAGCATCCGCACAAGGGGGTGTTTTGCCGGTGTG
>CAZBBZ010000049.1:0-11898 GCA_964489925.1 uncultured Rhodobacterales bacterium | reverse complement strand
GGCAGGGGCCGTCGCACTTGCGACCAGATGCGCACCATCGGGCGCACGATCTTCGTTGGCAAAGACCAGCGCGCGGTTTTGCGGCCAATCGCTGAGCCATTTGGCCAAAGGTCGAGCCTCGGCCACATCGGGGACGCACAACCGTTCGCATTGTTCCGCCGCCTCGATCACTTGGGCGCGCAGGCGGGGCAAATTCAGCTTTGGCGAATTGGTGTATTGCGTGATGACCGGACAAAGCCGGGCGACCCCCATTTCAACCGCTTTTTCGACCAGAACTTCCATCGGGCCTTTTTTCAAAGGCGAAAACAGCAGCCAAATATCCGGTTCCACAATTTGAGCGCGCAGCAAAGTTTCGGCAACGGCCATGCCTTTTTTCTTACCCGCCTGCGTGACCGTCGCGCCCCATTCCCCATCGCGCCCGTTAAACAGCACCAATTTGTCCCCCTGCCCGCGGCGCAGCACATTAAAAAGGTAATGGGCTTGGCCTTGATCCAAGGGCACGGCTTGACCCTGACAAAGGGTTTCGTCCACATAGAGCCTGTGGCGTGCGTATTCGTGGCGAGTTTGCTTGGACATGTCCGCTTTTTGTTAATTTTGGTGGCCAGGACCCAAAGCATATGACGGAACCCGACTGGGATGGAAGAGTTGCTGATGCAACGCAAGCAAATTGGGTGGATCGCTTCGCCCCTGCCCCACTTCGCCCTTTTTTACGCTTAGCCCGTGCAGATCGTCCGGCAGGCACTTGGCTTTTGCTGTTGCCTTGCTGGTGGGGCACGACGCTTGCGGTGATTTCGCGCGGTGGCGGTTGGCAGCTTGGCGACCTTTGGGTGCTTTTGGCCTGCGCGATTGGCGCGTTTTTGATGCGCGGGGCGGGCTGTACGTGGAACGATATTTCCGATCGTGAATTTGATGCCCAAGTCGAGCGCACCAAGTCCCGCCCTTTACCAAGCGGGCAAGCGACGGTTTTGCAAGCCTATATCTGGATGGTGTTGCAAGCCTTGCTCGCGTTTTGTGTGCTGTTGACCTTCAACATATTTTCGGTGGGTATGGGCGTGTTGGCGCTACTGCCTGTGGCGGTTTATCCATTTGCCAAACGGTTTACTTGGTGGCCGCAAGTGTTCTTGGGGCTGGCGTTTAACTGGGGCGCTTTGCTGGGTTGGACCGCGATTGCAGGCGGGCTGTCGGCGGCACCTGTCGCACTTTATCTATCGGGCATTGCTTGGACGTTGTTTTACGACACGATTTATGCGCATCAAGACAAAGAGGACGATGCGCTGATCGGGGTGCGTTCAACCGCAAGGCTATTTGCCCAAGATACCGGGCGGTGGTTGTTGCTGTTTCAGATTGCCGCAGCCGTGTTCATGTGCGTGGCTGTAATTTTGGCCATTGCACCGGGTGAGAACCGCATTTTGCTGGCCGCTGCCCTGATTGCGCCGTGGATTTTTGCCGCACATATGACCTGGCAGTTACGGCGTTTGGATATTGACGACCCGTCGGTTTGTCTGGCGTTGTTTCGCTCGAACCGGGATACCGGGCTATTGCCCGTGGCTTTGCTGGCGGTTCTGCCGCTGGTGTTTGCCTAAGCCCACTTGAAGCCCGGTCCAAGCCCGGTTATTCATCCGCCACAATGCCTTTTTGACCGGCGCCTTTTTGACCCGGTTTTGGCACCCTGTTTACTTTGTGCGAGCAATGGCCCTGCGACGATTTTTCATTATTTTCCTTATGGCGGGAGCCGCAGCGCTTGCCAGTTGGCTCTTGGCCGGGCGGTTTGTCACTGTGCTTGAAGGCTGGACCAAGACGGATGTATCACGCGCCCTTGGGGATGCGGATCTGACTTGGGCGGAAGTCGATGCCAATGGCTTGCAGGTGAGCCTGACCGGGGCTGCTCCCGAAGAAAGCGCGCGGTTTCGCGCTCTTGAAGTGGCCGGGCAGATTGTTGGCACAAGCCGCATTCAAGACAACATCACGATAGCCAAGAAAAACGAAGAGCTGGTCCCCGAATTTCAGATCGAAATTTTGCGCAACGGCGATGATGTGTCACTGATCGGCTTGATGCCGGATCGCGATGATCGGGTGCGGGTGCTGCGTGAGCTTGCCCCTTTGCACGAAGCGGGGAGTTTTTCGGATTTGATGGAAGCGCTTGACTACCCGGCCCCCGAAGGCTGGGCGGAGGCGTTGAATTATGCGTTGGAGGTTTTGCCCAAACTAAATCGGTCCACCTTAATCGTGACACCCGGGGCATTGCGGGTGCAAGCCTCGCTTCAGGATGCTGGTTCCTTGGACGACATGCGCAGCGATATTCAGCAGGGCTTGCCAGAGGGCGTGACCCTAGAGCTGGCCCTATCTGCGCCAAAAGAATTGCTGTCGCCATTTCAGTTTGAAGCAAGTGCCAATGCGGAGGGGCAAATTGAAATAACCACCTGCAATTTGGATAGCGAAACGTCTTTGCAAGCCTTGCTTGCCCAAGCCCAAGACGGGGACAAGACGACGGAATGTGCTTTGGCGCTTGGGGCGCCTTCGGCTCAGTGGATTAGTGCGATTTTGGCCAGTCTTGAGGCCTTGCGCGACATGAAGGGCGGCAGCGTTAAGTTTAGCGATGCGGATGTGGCGTTTACGGGGAGCGAGAACCTTGACCCGGCGCAGTTTGCCTCCCTTGCGGATGTTCTGGGAAAACAACTGCCGCCGGTGTTTTCGCTTAATGCCACCCCAGCGGACCCGCCCTTTGCGGTGAACCCGACCGAGCGCCCGGATGCCCCAAGGTTTCGCGCAGCTGTTGATGCGCGCGATGGATTGATCGTCACCGGCGCTTTGCGCGATGGCTTGACGCGCGATGCGGTTGGCAATTTTGCGAGGTCTTTGTTTGGGGTCAATTATGTGGATGCAGATTTGGCGGTGGATACAGAGCTGAATTACGGCTGGACGGGCCAAGTTTTAGCCGCCCTAGAAGCCGCATCGCATTTGCACGAAGGCGTGGTCGAAATTGAAGATGGCGCGGTTAAAGTGACCGGGGTTACCATCCAAGAAGCTGCGGATACGGAACTTCGTGCGGCCTTGATGCAGGTGTTTGATGTGACGTCGATTGCCGTTGAAGTCACTTTTGATCCGGCCCGCAAAGCAGAGGATAGACCGCAAGCGGATGCGCGGATCTGTGAGCGCAAACTGGCGACCTTGATGCGGGACAACACGATTATTTTCACGCCGAACTCTGCGGATATCAGCAACGAGAGCGAGTTGTTACTGGACCGGATTGCCGCGATTATTTCCAGTTGCGAAAACGCGCGTTTTGAAATTGGCGGGCATACGGATAGTCAGGGGCGCGAGGGCATGAACCTTGGGCTGAGCCAAAGCCGTGCGGATGCGGTTATGGATGCGCTGTTGGCCCGCGATGTGCTGTTGGAATTCATGCTGGCCAAAGGCTATGGCGAAACCCAGCCCATTGCCGAGAACGACACCGAAGAAGGGCGCGCGCGCAATCGGCGGATTGCGTTTCGCTTGATCGCCTCGGAAGAAGATCTTGAAGCGGCCCAGAAAAGCGATGCGCCAGAGGGCGGGGCGGCAAGTAACAGCAGCGAAGATGCAGCCGAGGAAAAAAGCGAATGAACAGAACCGAACTGACCTTGCTGATTACGGGAACTTTGCTGTTGGCAATGACGCTGGGCTGGGCGATGCGCTGGGTCTATCAGCGTATGACCTCAGCTGGGTCGGACCCGCAAACCTCTAGCGAATTGGCGGAAAACCTGCATCTGGCAGAACAAGACCGCGATGCGGCGTTTGCGGAACGGGACCGGGCGATTAGCGAGATGCGCAACCGCTTGGATCAAACCGAAGCCGAGCTGCGCGCCGCGATGGATGGGCTTGGAAATGCGCGTCGGGAAGCGGAAGAATTGCGTTCGGAAGTGGAGCGGCTGCGCGTTAAGCCCGGTTAACAACTGGTTAAAATGGCAGCTTTTTCGGTCATTTTGCCGAAATTCGTGATTTTTGGTGATTTTGTTGTTTTTTATCAGTCGCTTGCGCGACTTTGTTAAGAGACACAACCCGTACACATCCTGTACACATCCCGTACAGCAAGTTTTCGTGTTTTATTAACAAACCCTTACCAGAGCAACCCATCCCATGACCGCATTCGCCTGACGGCGAAACCGTTTGTACAGAACCCGTACAGCAGTTTTTCGTGTTTCATTAACAAAGCCTTAAAATTTCATCCAAACCCATGTCGTGTCGGCCCGTTCATCAGGCCAATCCACAGCGTATTTTCAAAAATGTATGTTCTGTATGAAGGCAGCGTACTGTGCATATGCGGGCATAAAGAGCGCGCCGCCTATTTTTCCCAGCGATCCCGCGCCGTGTCATCCGCTTCTTTGGCATCGACCCATGCGGTATTATCGGCGGTCTTTTCCTGTTTCCAGAACGGCGCGCGGGATTTTAGGTAGTCCATCATAAAATCGGCGGCTTCAAACGCTGCGGCGCGATGCGCACTGGCGGCGGCCACCATCATGATTTGATCCCCCGGTTTTAGCGCGCCAAAGCGGTGAATGATCGCTGCATCATTCAACTGCCAGCGGGTGCTGGCTTGCTCTGCAATCTCGGTCAGGGCTTTTTGTGTCATGCCCGGATAATGTTCCAGCGTCATCTGTTCCAGATCACCCTTGGTATCGCGCACAAGACCAGTGAAGGACACGAGCGCCCCGATATCATGGCGCCCGGCACGCATTTCATCCAGAACCGCGCCAAGGTCAAAGTCTTCGGCTTGAACCCGGATCAACATCCTTGCTTAACCGCCTGTCATTGGGGGAAAGAACGCAACTTCGGTCGCGCCTTTGAGCGGGGCATCTAGCTCTGCGAGGTCTTGGTCCACCGCTACACGGATCGCAGCAAGATCGGCAAAGGCGGCGTCATAACGGTCCTCGCGCGCGCGCAACTCAGCGACCAAATCCGCAACCGTGGCCGCATCCGTGTCGATCGTTTCGCTGGCGACCCCGATGCGTTCGCGCACCCATGCAAAATAGAGCAGCTTCATTGATCCTCTTCCCGCAGGAACGGCAGTGATTTGGTAAAGTAGTCAACACCAGTGATCAGCGTCAAGGCAGCCGCGATCCACAGCAAGCCAATGCCAAGGCCCGAGACCCAATCACTGAGCATTTTGGCCCGGCGCAGGCCCAAGGGATCATCTGCGTTGCCAAAAAGGATGTCTTCATAGGCTTCGGGGGACATCTGGAAATAAAGCGCGCGCAAGTCGTCTTGGAACACGCCCGCCAAAAACAGGGTGGCAATGGCGACCATTTGCACGGTGGTTTTCCATTTGGCGAGTTTGGTTACGGCCAATAGGTCTTTTTTTGCCCCTAAAAATTCGCGCAGGCCTGATACAAACACCTCGCGAAACAGAATGACGACCGCCGGGATCACGATCCAGACGTAGCCCTGCCAAAGCCCGACGAGCAGCGCGAGGGCGATGACCACCATGACTTTATCGGCAATCGGGTCGAGCATCCGGCCAAAGGCGCTGGTTTGGTTCCAAGCCCGCGCGAGGTAGCCGTCGAGGTAATCGGTTAACGCCGCCCCGACAAAAAGAACAAACGCAATGTAATCTGCCGTGGGGCTGGAAAAGATAACGAAACAAAGGGCAAGCAAGGGTGCCGCCAACAGGCGCAGGATAGTCAGGATATTGGGGAGATTAAGTGGCATAAAAGGAATCAGTCATTGGGCAAGTGTCAAAAACAGCTGGCCGCGTGGCCAATCTGTTGGAGTATTAAACGGTTTTTCGCCCCCCTGCCAGTTTTGAGCGTTAAATTTCGTGGGTGAAGCTCTGGTTTACGTAGAGTTTGCGCCCTTGGGCGCGTGACTCTTGGAAAGCTGCGGCGTATAGACACTCAAACGTCACATTCGGGGGTTCGTGATTTATGTCCTCATGCCATGAGAAACAATTTCCGCGACATCCCTTTGATCCAGAAATGGACGGTGACGAGCTTCACGAAGAATGCGGTGTGTTTGGCGTCATTGGCGTCGCAGATGCAGCCAATTTTGTCGCCCTTGGTCTGCATGCGTTGCAGCATCGCGGTCAAGAAGCGGGCGGTATTGTTGCCTATAGCCCTGATCATGAAACCGGGTTCAATTCTGCGCGTCGTTTTGGCTATGTGCGGGATAATTTCACCAAGGCCAGCTTGATGGACACCCTGCCCGGCTCCTTGTCGATCGGGCATGTGCGCTATTCTACTTCTGGGGCCAAAGGGCCAACCGCCATTCGCGATGTGCAGCCCTTTTTTGGCGAATTTGCCATCGGTGGCTCGGCGATTGCGCATAATGGCAATTTGACCAATGCCGAGGCCTTGCGCCGCGAATTGATCGGGTCGGGGTCGATTTTTCAGTCGTCGTCCGATTCAGAGTGCATCATTCATTTGATGGCCAAAAGCATTCAGCAAAACATCCCCGACAAAATCATTGATGCGCTGAAACGCGTTGAAGGTGCGTTTTCGGTGGTGGCCATGACGCGTTCTAAACTGATTGGCGTGCGCGACCCCTTGGGGGTACGCCCGCTTGTGCTGGGCAAGCTGGGCGATGGGTATGTGCTTAGCTCGGAAACTTGTGCGCTGGATATTATTGGTGCGGAATATTTGCGCGCGGTTGATCCCGGTGAAATGGTGGTGATTACCTCGGACGGGATTGAAAGCTATCGCCCGTTCCCGAAAACCTCGCCCCGGTTCTGTATCTTTGAGCATGTGTATTTCTCGCGCCCTGATAGCGTGATTGACGGGCGCTCGGTCTATGAAACCCGGCGTCAGATTGGCGTGGAACTGGCCCGCGAAGCCCCGATTGAGGCCGATCTGGTCTGCCCGATCCCTGATGGCGGCACGCCGGCGGCGATTGGTTTTGCCCAAGAAGCGGGTATTCCCTTTGGCATTGGTATTACGCGGAACCAATATGTCGGGCGCACGTTTATTGAGCCGACGGATCAAATCCGGTCTTTGGGTGTGCGGCTAAAGCTGAATGTGAACAAGGCTTTGGTGAAGGGCAAGCGCGTGGTGTTGGTGGATGACAGCATCGTGCGCGGAACGACCAGTCGCAAGATCAAGGACATGGTGATTGAAGCCGGGGCTGCCGAAGTGCATTTCCGCGTGGCGTCCCCCCCCACCGAATGGCCCTGTTTTTACGGGGTGGATACGCCGGATCGCGATAAACTGCTGGCCGCGCAAATGTCCGAAAAGGAAATGCAGCTGCATATGGGGGTCACAAGCTTGAAGTTCATCTCGCTTGATGGGCTTTACCGGGCGGTTGGCGAAGCCGAGGGGCGCAATGTGTTGACGCCCCAATATTGCGATGCGTGTTTTTCCGGGGAATACCCGGTGCGCCCGGCCGATAAAATCGATCAGGGATTTGTGATCAAGAAATCTGCTTAAAGCGCGCGCGGGCTTTGTCGGTCTAAACTCTTTTCTTACACCGGATCAAGCGACAGCCCGCTGGGGACCGTGTCTGGCACACCCATGCGACCCGTCTCGCTGGCCGGGTCGGTTAGGCAGCGCAGAAACTCAATCAGATCGCTAATTTCCGCTTCACTCAAGCGCACAGGTGCGAGTTCGTTTGCGGCGGCGATGGCCTGACGCTCTGTGATATTGGCGAGCACTTTCATATCCTTTGCAAGATCACCAATGTCCCCATGCAGCGCCGCTTGGCTGCCGTCATAGGCCATGAGCGAGGCAATAGGATCAAGGTGATGACGCACGATGTCCTCAAGGGAGGCAAACGCGCCATTATGCCCATAAGGTGCGGTCAGGCCGATGTTGCGCAAAGATGGCGTGCGGAATTTATACATGTCATCCGCATCATTTGTGACCGCAAATCGGCCTGTATCGCGCGCATAGCTTAGCTCTTTGCCGGGGCCGAACTGGGGCATGGCGATGGCGTGAAAGCTGTTGTCGGTCAGAAGCGCGCCCGTATGACAGCTGGCGCAATTGGCTTTGCCGTAAAACAACGCGGCCCCGCGTTCTGCCGCGTCAGGCATCGCATCCTCGCCCGCAAGCCAGCGGTCGTAAATGCTGTTGGTGGCGCGAAACTCTACATTAATAAAGGACGACAAGGCCGTGGCGATATCGGCGATATGCACGTCGTTTTGCCCGGTTAGACCCTGAAAACGGCTTTGATAGCCCGGCACAGACGCCACGCGCGCCGCAATCAGCGCCCAAGCGCCATCGGGACCTTGGATGTGGTCATTGCCAACCGCATCAGCGATATCGTTTTCCCCCGGCTGCCCGGCCATTTCATCGCCCGACAATAGCGGCAACACGTTTTGCGCGGCTAGAACATTGGCAAAGCTGCGTTCAAGTGCGCGGCCCTTTGGCATGGCGATCCCGAAAGCGGCGGTGTCATCAGCCTCGACCCGGCCATCGTGGAACATGACCGAAAATTCTTTGGCGCCCAGATTAAACAGAGCAGGTGCGTTGCGCGGGATGCGGTCGTGGGGTTTGTTGCCCGCTTCGGCCACACGCGCGGGGCCAAGACCAACACCGCCCTCGCCCATCGACAAGGACATGGCATCCGAGGTGCCAAGGCTGGGGTGGTGGCAGGTGGAACAGGCGATATTTTGATTGCCCGACAAGAGCGGGTCAAAGAACAACAGCTGCCCCAGTTCGGCCCAACCGGGATCGGCTAGGTGAAAGTCATCATCGCCAAGCGGTGCGGGACGGTTCATGTCCGCCACGGCAGAAGATAGGCCTAGCCCCCAAGCTAACCCCACAAGGCCCAAAGCGGCCAAGCTCGCACGCAGTTTCATTTTATTGCCCCCAAAAAACACAAACTTGTAACGCTACATCACGGAAGCGTGATAACCCCAAGCCACCAGCGGATCAATAGAAATTGAATAAACTTAAAGATTTTGGACCCAAACCGCGCCAAACCTGTGTCTTCAGCGCAAAGAAAAACCCGCCGCCAAGATGTACTTAGCGGCGGGCCAAATTGTTTTAGTCGTTAGACGGCTTAAGCGTCTTCAGCGTCCAGCAGACCAGTTGCGAACAACAGGCCAGCCGCTGCGCCACCGATCAGTGGGGCTACGATGAACAACCAAAGCTGTGGCAGTGCTGAACCACCTGCAAAGAGTGCAGGACCGATCGAACGGGCTGGGTTCACAGACACGCCGGTGACGTTGATACCAACGATGTGGATCACGATCAGCGTTAGACCAATGGCCAGACCAGCCATAGCTGTTGCAGCGCCTTTGCCAGTTGAGCCCAAGATCACTACGACGAATAGGAAGGTCGCAACCGCTTCGAATACGAAAGCAGATGTCATGTTGTATTCGCCAAGGTAGCCTTCGCCCCAACCGTTTGCGCCAAGTCCACCTGCATAGTGTGGTGAGCCTTTTGCAATCATCAGCAGCACCAACGCGCCAAGAATAGCGCCAAGCACTTGAGCAACCCAATACTGGATCATCTCAGCAATCGGCATACGGCCCGCCAGCGTCGCGCCAAGCGATACAGCAGGATTGATGTGACAGCCAGAAACTGCGCCGATACCGTAAGCCATGCCGATCAAAGCAAGACCAAAGGCCATTGAGATGCCAACAAGACCCGGGGTCAATACCGCGTCCGTTGCAACTGTTGCGAGGACTGCGGATCCGCAACCCAAGAATACCAAGGTAAATGTGCCGATAAATTCGGCTAATAGTTTGTTCATTGTCTCGTCCCTTTGTTTTTCGTGTGGGTCGGACATGACGTATTCGTAAAGGGGAGTTAATGGGAAAAACCAATTTGGCGGCTCAAAACCCATGGGGATTAGGTGATATAATGCACGCAATACATTGTTTTATATGTGAATAATATTGAAATGGGCATGTTCCATTTGACGGCGCGTTTATGTTTTTTCTGCCTTCGCGAGGGAATTCACAAAGGAAAATGATAACAATAGCGCCGGTAAAAGCACGGCTAACCCAGCGCGCAGCCCGTGATTTTCTGCGATAAACCCGATGATCGGGGGCACAATAAGGATGGATGTGGACAGGGTCATGGTCAGGGCGGAAATGTTTTCAGATGCGGGGCGGTCAGTTAGTTTTGCGGCCGCACTAATCATAAGGGGATAGGTCAGCGCGGTGCCAAGCCCAAGGAACACAACGCCTGTAAAGGCAATCAGTGCCGTGCCTGCAAGCAGCGTCAACACCGTGCCTATGAGGGTTAGCACAAGGCAGCCGATTGCCACGTTTTGAAGCCCAAAGCGTGCCTTGGCCGCGTCGCCAAACAAGCGCCCGACAAACAGCGCAAGGGTAAAAAGCGGGATGCTAAGGGCGGCGATGGCGCCGCTGACGCGGAATTCATTTTCAAGATACAGCACCGACCAGTTATTCGCGATCCCATGTGCGGCGACCCCGGCAAAACCGAAAGCGGCAATTGCAGCAACCCCGCGCGAAGGCATGGGAAAAGCGATGCGCGCGCGACTTTCATGGGGGTTGCGTTGGGGGTGTTGGGGCAAAACCCGATGCAGATAAAGTGCTGCCATCGCGACAATCGGCCAGCTTAAGCCAAGTTGTGCCCCCGGTGTCATGCCAATGGCGCGCGCGCCCACGGCGAGGGTGGCGGCGAGCAGAAAGCCAAGGCTCCAGAACCCATGAGCGCGGCTCATGATTTTTTTGCTCGAATGAAACTCGTAGCGGTCCGCTTCTAGGTTCATGGCGATGTTGGAAATCGAAAAGCTGGCCCCGACGATCATAAGCCCGACAAAGGCAGTCAGTGCATTGGGGGCCAGTCCAAAGCAAAGCGCGCCGCTTGCGTTGCACAGGATCGGGAGGGAGAGCGTGAGTTTGGTCCCCAAGCGGTCGATCAGCCAGGCGCAAAAGGGAAACATCAAAAACGAGCCAACCGAAAGCCCGGTTAGCACCAGCCCCAACGCGCCCTCGCCGAGCGCTAGGCGGCTTTGCACGTCCGGGATGCGCGCAAACAGACCTGCCCCAGCGCCTGCTTGTACGAAAAACGCCGCGTTCAGGGTCACGCTGGGACGGCGCCAGAAGGTGGGACTTTTGGTCATTGAAGGGTCTAGCTATTGGATCGGGGACAAAGCAGTGCGGTATTTGGTCAATCGCCAAAGCTGCATAGCGGGAATTGCGCGGCGCTAAAACCCCCGCTGGACAGAGTGCGGTCTGCGCGTTATCCGACGCCCATGACGAATGAGAACAAAGATTTGATCCTTGTAACCGGGGCCTCGCGCGGGTTGGGGTTTGCGGTGGCACATGCCTTGGCCGCCCCGAACCGCCATATTATCGCGGTCGCCCGCACGGTTGGCGGGCTAGAAGAACTCGACGATTTGGTACAAGCCAAAGGCGGCAGCGCGACGCTGGTGCCGATGGATTTGACCGATGAGGGCGGTTTGCAAAACCTTGGCGCCTCGATCTATCAGCGTTGGGGGCGATTGGATGGGTTTGTGCATTGCGCTGCCCATGCGCCCCCGCTGGCTCCGGTGGGACATGTGGATGCGAAAGACTGGGATAAGACTTTTGCAGTGAACGCGCGCGCCACCGCGCGGCTGATCACCATGCTGGATCCGCTGTTAAAGGCGGCGGATAGGGCTTGGGCGGCAATGGCGACGGACCGGGTTGCGGGCAAAGCGTTTTACGGAGCCTATGGTGCCAGCAAATCAGCGGCGGATGCGCTGTGGCAAAGCTGGGGCCAAGAGTCTGCGTCGCTGGGGCTGCGCGTGGAGCGATACCTACCCGCGCCAATGCCAACAGCCCTGCGCGCGCGGTTTTTCCCCGGCGAAGATCGGGACGCTTTGGCCAGTTGTGCCTCGCAAGCAGAGTTGATGATTAAGGACTGCGGGCTGGCGGGTTAGGGTGCTGCGTGCCCAAGAACGGTCTTTTAGGTAAAGCGCTTAGCCAGACCGGGGGATGGCGATCTGCCCGTCGTTCTACTTACTTTATGGTAGCCA
>CAZBBZ010000048.1:0-11919 GCA_964489925.1 uncultured Rhodobacterales bacterium | reverse complement strand
ATGGTGTTGGCCGTAAACTGACCGCCACATGCCCCCGCCGATGGGCAAGCCACGGCTTCTAGCTTTTCCAATTCGCACGTCGTCATGTTGCCCGCCTGATGCTGGCCCACGGCTTCAAACACATCTTGCACGGTCACATCGCGGCCTTCAAAGCGGCCCGGTAGGATCGACCCGCCATAGATGAACACGGACGGCACGTTCAAACGCACCATCGCCATCATCATGCCCGGCAGAGATTTGTCACAGCCCGCAAGCCCCACAAGCGCATCATAGCAATGCCCGCGCATGGTCAGCTCTACCGTATCCGCAATCGCTTCGCGCGACACGAGTGAGGATTTCATCCCCTCATGCCCCATCGCGATCCCATCGGTCACGGTAATTGTCGTGAACTCGCGCGGCGTACCATTGGCCGCCTTAACGCCCAGTTTCACAGTTTGCGCCTGACGGTTCAGCGCGATGTTACAAGGGGCCGCTTCGTTCCAGCAGGTCGCCACACCAACAAGAGGTTGGTGAATCTCGGCATCACTCAGCCCCATTGCATAGAGATATGAACGATGCGGCGCGCGCGCTGGGCCTTCGGTGACGTGGCGGCTGGGAAGTTTGCTTTTGTCGAAAGTCTTGGCGTCCATTGCGTGCGCTCCTTTAGAAAGGCGGATTGTTTTTCGCGCAAAGCAATAGTGCCGGGGCGAGCAAAGGACAAGAAGTGCCGCGCTTTTCGCCCGAATGGGTGACAAGAAAAATCGCAAAACCACCAAATCGGGTGACGAGTTCGGCCCAAATGATCCCCTAAGTTGGGTTCATGGGATGCAAGTCGTCAGGGATTAGGGCGCTTGGCAAACAGCCCACAAATGAAACCGGAGGAAGACACGAACATGGCCCACACAGCACTATTTCCCGCACGCACCATAACTTGGATTTCAACGCCCAGCATTGGACAGATGTCCACCTGGATGGCCCGCGCAAAACAGCGCCGCGATTTGGCCCGTCTTGACCCGGTCCAGCTGGTCGATCTCGGCCTAAGCGATGCGGCGGCACAAAAAGAGGCGCGCAAGCCGTTCTGGCGGGCATAATTCGACCAGTTTCAAACCCGCGCCCACGCGGTTTTGATTGCATCTAGGCCGCGCGATGCCTATTTCTGCCAAATCAACGCAGACACTAACAGCAGAACCGCGCCGCCATGAACTGGATTTCGAATTACGTCCGCCCAAAGATCAACTCGTTGTTTTCCCGACGCGAGGTGCCAGAAAATCTTTGGCAGAAATGCGATGAATGCGGCACCATGCTGTTTCACCGCGAATTGTCGGACGCGCTGAACGTTTGCCCGAATTGCGAACATCACATGTATATCGAACCCCAAGCCCGGTTTGATAGTCTGTTTGATGGCAGCATCTATATTCCTGTCGAAGTAGATGCGCCATTGGCGGACCCTTTGGGGTTTCGGGATCAGAAAAAATACCCAGACCGCATGAAAGCCGCGCAAAAGAAAACTGGCTTTGACGAAGCGATGGTGGTGGCCGAAGGCGAAATCGCCCGCACCAAAGTCGTGGCCGCCTGTCAGAACTTTGCCTTTATGGGTGGGTCCATGGGCATGGGCGTTGGCAATGCGATTATCGCTGGCGTGAACCGCGCGATTTCCCAACGCGCCCCGTTCGTGCTGTTTGCTGCTGCAGGTGGCGCACGGATGCAAGAAGGGATCTTGTCCCTGATGCAGATGCCCCGCACGACCGTTGCGATCCAAATGCTGCGCGAAGCAAAATTGCCCTTCATCGTTGTATTGACCCACCCGACCACCGGGGGTGTCACCGCAAGCTATGCTATGCTGGGCGATGTGCATATCGCGGAACCCAACGCACTGATCTGTTTTGCCGGGCCGCGCGTGATCGAACAAACCATTCGCGAAAAGCTGCCCGAAGGGTTTCAGCGCGCTGAATATTTGCTGGACCACGGCATGATCGACCGGGTGATCCACCGCAAAGACATGCGCGATGAGCTGGCCTCGATCATCCGTATGCTGATGCTGGAAAGCCCGCCCGTCAAAGGCGACCTACCGCGTCCAACCCAAGAGCCGGACGTGGTCGCGACATCTACCGCGTCAGAGGTTGCTAAAGCGGCCGAATAACATGAGCGCTGCAAATAGCGACATGATCCTTGAACGGATGATGGCGCTTCACCCCAAGATTATTGATCTGACGCTAGACCGGGTCTATCGCCTGCTGTCCGCATTGGGCGACCCGCATTTGGCGTTGCCCCCGGTGATCCACCTTGCAGGCACCAACGGCAAAGGCTCAACCCAAGCGATGATCCGCGCGGGGCTTGAAGCGGACGGTAAACGTGTCCAAGCCTTCACCTCGCCCCATCTGGCGCGGTTTCACGAACGTATTCGCCTGTCCGACGGGCTGATTTCCGAACCCGCCCTCGAAGCGGTGCTGGCGGAATGTGAAACGGCCAATGGCGGCATTCCGATCACGTATTTCGAGATCACCACAGTGGCTGCAATCCTCGCGTTTTCGCGCGATCCGGCGGATTACTGTTTGCTAGAGGTCGGGCTTGGCGGGCGGCTTGATGCCACCAATATTGTGGACGCGCCGCGCATCTGCACGATTACACCGGTGGATTTGGACCATCAGCAATTCTTGGGTGACACCATCGAAGAAATCGCGCTTGAAAAGGCGGGTATCTTAAAACCCGGTACGCTCTGCGCCGTTGCCCCGCAACATGATGCAGCACTTGCGGTGATCCAAGCACAGGCAGATGGCCTCGCCGCGCCCTTGGCGGTGGCAAATCAGGATTGGCAAGTTTGGGAAGAACATGGCCGCCTTGCCTATCAGGATGAAAACGGACTGCTCGATTTGCCAATGCCCGCGCTGATCGGTGCGCATCAGGTGATGAACGCAGGCACGGCCCTGACCGTCTTGCGCGCCCTTGGGGTTTCGGATGCGGCATGTGCAGCGGCGATGACTGACGCGGTTTGGCCTGCACGGATGCAAAAGCTGCAATCCGGCCCGCTATTAGAAATGGCATCAAAGGCGGAGTTTTGGCTTGATGGCGGGCATAACCCTGCGGCGGGGCGGGCATTAACCGAAGCTCTGTCGCGATTGCAAAGCCGCAAAACAATCTTGATCTGCGGCATGTTAAAAACCAAGGACATCTCTGGTTTCTTGGCCCCCTTGCACCAAGTCGCCGATCACTTGATTGCCGTTTCAATCGACGGCGAGGCGGCGACGTTGCCCGCTAGTGAAACCGCCAAAGCTGCAAGTGATGTGGGCTTTACGGCAAGCGAAGCTGCGTCGTTACAAGCCGCCGTCGCGCATGCCCAAGCCATAGACCCAGAGGCGCGCATCTTAATTTGCGGCTCGCTTTATCTCGCAGGCCAAGTGCTAAGAGATCATGCCTAGGCCGACAGTTAAGCCGACAGCGCGCGCTCAACGAATTTGCCCGCGCGCACCAATGCTTCATCCGCTTCGGGCAAGCGCCCGGCGAACACGGGCCACGCGTGCGGGCAATGCTCCCAAGTTTGCACCGTGACCTCGACCCCATCCGCGCGCAACTTATCGGCCAAACGGTTGGTATCGTCCTCCAAAGCTTCGACTTTAGACACCTGCAACAAGGCAGGCCCGGCGCCCCTGAATGTCCCAAACACCGGCGAAAGACGCGGATCGCTTGGCGCTGCGTCACCCGCATACCATACGGCGGCTTGGGCAATCCGATCTATCGGCAAAGACACTTCGGTCGCCGCATTACGCGTCAGGCTTTCGGAACTGCACGTTAGATCCGTCCACGGCGAAAACCCGACCACGCAGGCAGGCGCAGCTTTGCCTTGCGCCAACAGGTCATGCAGCAAAGCAAAGGAAAGCCCGCCCCCGGCACTATCCCCTGCCACGGCGATTTGGTGATGCCCTTGCGCGGCTAGAAAATCATAGGCCGCGTTTGCGTCGTCCAGCGCTGCGGGAAACGGATGTTCAGGCGCCAAGCGATATTCGGGTAGTAGCACCGATCGTTTGATCTGTAACGCAAGACTGGCGGCAATCGGCAGATGTGTCGCCGCCCCACCCATAATATAAGCGCCACCGTGCAGGTACAGCAGGGCGTTGTTATCCTCGACCTCATTTGGGTGGCACCAAATGGCTTTGCCCCCGCCGGGCAAAATCACATTTTCATAAGTAACGCCGCGCGGACGGCGTAGCACCAGCCGCGCCAGCCCTTCGATTTTGCGCGCAAAGGGGGTGGGGCGCGGTAAATGCGCTAAGGGGAATCGCAATATGATCGGCAGCATCCGGTTGAGCAGACGCAGCCGAAACGAACTCACGCCCGTTTGCCCTCGATCACGTCCCAGATCGCACCAGCCACGTCGATGCCATCAAAGCGCTCAAGCTCTTGTATGCCGGTGGGCGAGGTGACGTTGATTTCCGTCAGCCAGCCGCCGATCACATCGATGCCAACAAAGACCTGTCCTTTTTCGCGCAACAGGGGACCAATCGCGGCGCAAATCTCGCGGTCGCGCTCGGTCAACTCGACCTTTTCGGGCCGCCCGCCAACATGCATGTTGGACCGGGTTTCCCCCTTGGCTGGCACCCGGTTAATTGCGCCAATCGGGTCGCCATCAATCAGAATCACGCGCTTATCGCCCGCGGCCACATCGGGCAGAAATTTCTGGGCAATCAAAGGCTCGCGATTGATGCCGCTAAACAGCTCGTGCAGCGAATTGAAGTTGCGGTCATCTTCTTGCAAGCGGAACACACCCGCACCGCCATTGCCGTAAAGCGGTTTGACGATGATGTCCTTATGTTCGGCCTTGAACACCTTTAAGGTCTCAAGATCCCGCGCAATCGTTGTGGGCGGTGTCAGGTCCGGGAACTGCAACACCAGCAGCTTTTCAGGATAGTTGCGCACCCAAAACGGATCATTCACCACCAACGTGTCCGGGTGGATCATGTCCAGCAAATGGGTCGTCGTGATATAAGACATATCAAACGGAGGATCTTGGCGCAGCCAAACCACATCCCAATCGGCCAAATCAACGACGCGTTCTTCGCCCAGATCAAAGTGATTGCCCACTTCGCGGCGCAGCGTCAGATCATGCCCGCGCGCCGTAATCGTACCGCGCTCATAGGCGATTTTGTCCGGTGTATAGTAAAACAGCGAATGACCACGGCTTTGCGCGGCTTCTGCAATGCGGAATGTGCTGTCAGCGTTAATGTCGATGGCATCAATCGGATCCATCTGGATCGCGACCTTCAACCCCATGACATAACCTTAGTGTTCGAAACTCGCTGCATTCTCCAATATCTCCACATTGCCATAGCGATCAGTCAGGGCCGCATCAAACCGCATATTGGTCTGAAACGGATAGTCCTTCTGAGCTATATATATTTGTGCAGCATGGGCAATGCGAGACCATTGACGTTGAGAAATTGAATAAGCGGCGGTTTCAATGGATTTTCGCTGTTTCACTTCGACAAACACAAGCGTGTCGTCATCTTCAAGAACCAAATCAATTTCCCCACCTTCATTGCGGCAGCGCCGTTCAAGCAGGTTCAAGCCAGACGCAAGATACTTGCGAACGATGGTATCTTCGGCTGCTAGTCCTGATTGATAGGTTCCCATTAATCGTCCTTGAGGCTAAGGGCTAAGGAATAAGCCTCTTTCCGGGGGATGCCAAAGCGCTGTGCGGCTTGCGCCGCTGCATCCTTAACCCCGGATTTTGTCAGTTCTTCCCTAATAAATACTTTCACGTCTTCCGCATCCACGGGCGCATTCGCAATTTTATCGAGCAAAAGCACAAACTCCCCTTTCAGCGGGATCGTTTCGCCAAGCGCGTCAGCAATGTCGCCCAAAGGTTTGGTCACCACCTGTTCAAATTTCTTGGTCAGCTCGCGCGCCACACACAACCGCCGCTCTGGGCCGAACAGCTCGATCATATCGCGCACGCAGGCCACCACCCGGTTCGGGCTTTCATAAACCGCGATCACGCAGTCCTTTTGCGACAGCTCTTGCAAGAACGCTTTGCGCGCCGTGGTTTTTTGCGGCGCAAAGCCTGCAAACATAAACCGATCTGTGGGCAGCCCCGACAAAGACAACGCGGTCACAATCGCACTTGCCCCCGGTGCGCTGGTCACCATCAGACCCGCTTCACGCGCTCGCGCCACCAGATCATAACCCGGATCAGCGATCAGAGGCGTGCCGGCATCCGAGGTCAGCGCCACCGCGTGCCCGCCCTTGATTTGCTCAAGCAGCTTGTCGCCAGCCCCCCGCGCGTTGTGATCGTGGTAGGCCACGATATGCCGCCCCTCTAGCGGGATGCCGTGAATAGCCATCAGTTTGCGCAACACCCGCGTGTCTTCGGCGGCCAGCACATCCGCGTTTGCCAAAACATCAAGAGCACGCAGCGTAATATCCCGCGCGCTGCCGATTGGGGTCGCCACAAGATAAAGACCTGCGGGCAATTTCACATTAGAAAGGGGGTGTTGGGGGGAAACTTCAGCCATTAGGCACCGCTTTTGATGATCCGGGTCGGTTAAGCGTTTACTTGAGTGCGCTCAAAACGTAACCTCCGCCTGTCTTTTCACATCAATGCCCTATCCGGCAAGAGCGAGGATCCAATGGCTTTGTTTACACACATGCAGAGCAGGTTAAGAAACATCTTGGGCCTAATGGTCGTGCTGCTATTTGCGGCTTCTTGCGCCAATCAAGCGGGCTTTGGAACTGGGGCGCGCGGGATTAACGCCAATACACCGGTCAAAGTCGCGCTTTTGGTGCCGCTTGAAACCGGCGATGGGCAAAAAGATGCGGTCGGCAGTTCTTTGGTCAATGCCGCACGTATGGCGCGTGGTGATCTCGCTGGGGTGCAGATGGACTTGCAAGTCTATCCAACCGCTGCGGAACCTGCGCGGGCGCAAGCCGCTGTGCAGCGTGCCATTGCTGAAGGCGCACAAGTGATCGTTGGCCCGTTGTTCACAACAACCACCGCTGCGGTGCAGCCGATTGCGGCGCAAAACGGGCTGCAAGTGCTGTCCTTTTCCAACAATACCCAAGTGGCCGGCAATAACGTCTATCTGTTAGGCGTGACCTTTGACACGGTTGCTGATCGCGTGGTGAGCTACGCCGTTGGCCAAGGCAAAAGCCAAATAGCTGTGGTTCATGCAGATGATCCTGCGGGCGCTGTTGGTTTAACCGCAGCCACCAATTCCATTCAACGCTATGGCGCGAGTTTCGCAGGCTCCACCTCTTATGAAGTAACGCCCCAAGGCGTGTCAGAAGCCGCCCCGCTGATAGCAGAAGGCGTCAAAGGCAGCGGCGCAAATGCGGTCGTCTTTACGGACAGTCCGGGCGGGGCCCTGACGTTCCTGACACCGATGCTGGCCAATTCCGAGTTGTCATCAAGCGATGTGCAATTCTTGGGTCTGACCCGTTGGAACGAACCTGCGGCTGCGGCGCAAACGCCAAGCATGCAAGGCGGCGTGTTTGCCGCCCCTGACCCGGCACTCGTGGCGCAGTTTAATGCGCGTTATACGTCGGTATATGGCTCTGATCCGCATCCACTTGCTGGCCTTGCCTATGATGGCATTGCGGCTGTTGGCGCGATGATCCGCGGCGCGCAGGCAAGCGGGGCGTCAACGGCGCTGACGCAACAGCAAATCACCGATGCTCGTGGCTTTGCGGGCGTTAACGGGATCTTCCGCTTTAATGCGAATGGTACCGCGGACCGTGGATTGGCACTGCTGCAACTGCGCAGCGGCGAGGCGATCGTAATCGACCCCGCCCCCCGCGCGTTCGGAGCAGGCAGCTGAAGCAACAGGACCACACATGACGACCAAGACCCAATCGGACGCGCTGATTTGCGCGTCCGAACTCATTTTTGACCGCGCTTCTTTTGATACGGAAATTGAAACGGCTTTGGCAGGCGCAGATGCGGCTGGTGAAACCCGTAAATCCGTAATGGTCACAGCACTTAAGGCCCGCTACGCCGATGGCCATGCGGCTATTTCGGATGCTTTCCTAGCCAGCCCAAAGTCCGCACGCCAAACCGTTCGCTCTTATGCTTACTTGGCCGAAGAACTGATCAAAGCCGCCGTGCAAACCGTCGAGGCAAAGTTTTTCCCTCGGGTCAGCCCGACCGCGTCTGAACATCTTGCCGTGTTGCTCGTTGGTGGGTCGGGGCGGGGGGAAATGGCGCCGTTTTCGGACATCGACCTGCTGTTTATAACGCCCTACAAAAAGACCGCTTGGGCTGAAAATGTCGTTGAAACGGTGCTTTATATCCTTTGGGATTTGAACCTAAAAGTTGGCTATGCGGTTCGTTCGATTGACGATTGCATGGCGCAAGCCACCAGCGACATCACCATCCGCACCAATGTGCTGGAATCGCGTTTCTTATGCGGCGATGCGAATTTGGCGGGCGAATTGGAAACCCGGCTTTGGAACGATTTATTCGCAAAAACCGGGCCGGAATTTGTGGAAGCCAAACTGGATGAGCGCGCTTTGCGCCATTCCAAAAATGGCGGCACCCGCTACATGGTGGAACCCAACGTCAAAGAAAGCAAAGGCGGGCTGCGCGACGTTCAAACGCTCTATTGGATCGCAAAATATCTCTATGGCACCAAATCCGTAAAAGATCTGGTCAAGAAAAAGGTCTTTGATCGGCGCGAGCACAAGATTTTCACCCAAGCCGAGAGCTTTCTTTGGATGACGCGCTGTATGCTGCACCTCAAAGCTGGCCGCGCGGCAGAGCTTATGACCTTCGATCTGCAAGTCGAGGTCGCAGAGGCGCTGGGCTACAAAGACAAGCCCGGTCAACGTGCGGTCGAAGGGTTCATGCAAGACTACTTTACGCAAGCAGTGCGCGTGGGTGAGTTGACCCGAATTTTCTTGACCAAGCTTGAAGACGAACACGTCAAACAACGTCCCGGTTTGGGCGCGCGCATGCGGCGGGTCTTGGGCATGGATCGCGATGAAACGGGCGCGGGTTACAAGGAAATCAATGGCCGTTTAGGGCTAGAAGATCCAGATACGTACTTTGATGATCCGGTCAATGCTCTGCGCTTGTTCGAGGAAGCCTTGCGCACCGAATTACTGCTGCACCCGGATGTGATGCGCGCGCTCGCCGGACGTTTAGCGCTGATTGATGATGAGTTGCGCCAAAACACCGAAGCCAACGAAGTATTTTTGCGTCTGCTGTTGGGCAACTCAAACCCGGAACGCGCGCTGCGCCGTATGAATGAAATCGGCGTGCTGGGCGCTTTCATGCCCGAGTTTGGCAAGATTTTTGCGATGATGCAGTTCAATATGTATCACAGCTACACGGTGGACGAGCATACGATCCAATGTATTTCCACCTTGAGCCAAATCGAGCGGGGCGAGTTGGAAGAAGACCTGCCCGTGGCCTCGTCAATTTTGCAAGGCGGGATCAACCGCCGGGTGTTGTATCTCGCGGTGTTGTTGCATGACATTGGCAAGGGTCGGCCCGAAGATCACTCGATCATTGGTGCGGAAATCGCCACCACGGTTTGTACGCGCCTTGGCCTGCCGCCTGAGGAAATCGAAACTGTGTCGTGGCTGGTGCGCCATCACTTGTTGATGTCGGATGTGGCGCAGAAACGCGATATTTCCGATGCACGTACTGTCCGCGATTTTGCCCAGACTGTGCGCACGGTGGCAAACCTTAAGCTGCTGACGGTTCTGACCGTCTGTGACATTCGCGGCGTCGGTCCGAACACATGGAACAACTGGAAAGCGGTTCTGATCCGAAAGCTCTACGCGATGACCCGCGAAGAACTCTCCGAAGGCTCTGAAGCCAGCGCCAGCGCACGCCAGCTGCGCATCGAAGAGGCCCAAGCGGATTTTGCAAAAGCCATGCGCGGCGCGTCAGCGGAAGAAAAAGAAGCCGAGGTCGCGCGCCATTTTGCACCATTCTGGTTAAACGGAGATGTGAAAACGCAGATCGTGCTGTCCAAACTCACGCGCAAAGTGACGGACGGCGAAGTGGCCCAAGACATCCAAATGGACAAGGCGCGCGATGCGACGCGGGCCTGTTTTGCAATGAACGATCATCCCGGCCTGTTTGCGCGCTTTACTGGCGCCTTGGCGCTGGCAGGGGCCAACATCAAGGATGCGCGCAGCTACACCACATCCGACGGGGTCGCGAATTCGGTGTTCTGGATTCAAGACGACGAGGGCCATCCTTACGAAAAAGCCCGACTTGGTCGGTTGCGCAAAACCGTCGATGATATTTTGCAGGCCAAGACGATAGCTGGCGAAGCCTTGGCTAAGAAAAGCAAACCCAAAAAGCGTACCAAAGCCTTCACCGCACCCACAACGATCACCATCGACAACGAAGCCTCTGAGATTTTCACCATGATCGAGGTGGACACCCGCGACCGTCCCGGTTTGCTCTATGATCTGTCGCGCAGTTTAACGGCGCTGAACCTATCGATCTCTTCGGCGATCATCGTGACCTACGGGCATCAAGTGGTCGATACGTTTTACGTCAAAGACCTGTTTGGCCATAAGATTCACGACCGGGGAAAACACCCGCGCATCGAAGAAGCCTTGCGCGCTGCCGTCGCTGGCAATGGTCCTCAATGATCCGGCCCATCCGACTTTTAGCGTCTTTTGCGACCGTCGGAGGCTGGACGCTGGCCAGTCGCGTGCTTGGTTTCGTGCGCGACATCTTGATCGCGGCCACCCTTGGCTCTGGTCCGGCCGCGCAAGCGTTTTTGGTGGCGTTTTCCTTGCCAAATCTGTTTCGCCGCTTTTTTGCTGAAGGCGCGTTTAACACGGCCTTTGTGCCGATGTTTTCCAAAAAAGCAGAACGGGGCGATGACCCCGAAGGCTTTGCAAACGAAGCTTTTTCGGTTCTCGCGACAATCCTGATCGTCTTTACTGTGCTGGCCATGCTGTCCATGCCTTGGCTGGTGCTGGGACTTGCGTCGGGCTTTGCGGGGGACGACCGCTTTGATCTTGCGGTCAGCCTTGGCCGGATCGCTTTTCCTTACATCTTCTTTATCTCGCTGGCCGCGCTTTTAAGCGGTGTGCTTAACAGTATCGGGCGCTTTGCCGCCGCTGCCGCCGCACCTGTGTTGCTGAATATCATTTTCATCACCGCGATTTACCTGGCCGGGTCGATGGGCTGGGATATTGCGCGGGCGATCACATGGGCCGTGCCGCTTGCAGGTTTGGCGCAACTCGTCCTTTTGTGGTGGAGCGCTGAACGTGCAGGCATCAAAATCCGCCCCCGTATGCCGCGCATCAGCCCCGATTTGCGCGCGCTCGCCGCTGTCGCGTTTCCCGCAGCCTTGGCGGGCGGGGTCGTGCAAATCAACACCATCGTCGGTCGGCAGGTCGCGAGCTTTTTTGATGGCGCTTTGGCTTGGCTGAACTATGCGGATCGGCTTTATCAATTGCCCCTCGGACTGGTCGGCGTGGCCATCGGCGTGGTGCTGCTGCCAAGCCTGTCGCGCTATTTGGCAGCCGGTGACGCGCAGGGCGGCAAAGAGGCGTTTAACCGCGCCAATGAATTCGCTCTGTTGCTGACGGTCCCGGCGGCCATTGCTCTGATCGCAATTCCTGTGCCGCTGGTATCGGTCTTGTTTGAGCGTGGCGCGTTTTCGGCAAGTGACACCCAATCGACCGCTTTGGCGGTGGCGATCTACGGCGCTGGGCTGCCTGCCTTTGTTTTGCAAAAGACCTATCAGCCGCTTTACTTTGCGCGGTCTGACACGAAAACGCCGTTCCGCTTCGCGCTCGTGTCCATGGTGGTGAATGCGGTGCTTGCGATTGGATTGGCCCCGATTATTGGCTTTGTCGCCGCGGCTATTGGCACGACCTTATCGGCATGGGTCATGCTGGGCCTGCTGATGCGCGGTGCGGCGCGCTTTGGTCCCGAAGGGCAAACCGATGATACCTTGAAAAGCGTGCTAGGCC
>CAZBBZ010000047.1:10718-11971 GCA_964489925.1 uncultured Rhodobacterales bacterium | reverse complement strand
TGATGCTTTCCCAAGGTCGGCTACCATCTTCGTCAAGAGTGACAGTCTGGGTCGCGGTGACCACCAGTTCCACCGCACCCGCATCAACCGTGCCGCCGTTATCGACCCCCGGCACGTCTGCTTCGCGTGGATTGCCGATTGCATCGGTTTCCAGCCCTGCGGGTTTGGACCCGATATCAAGCGCAGGGTTTGTGGGATCATCTTTGAGCGCTACAGTCATCAACGGGCCGCCATTGTCGGCTATAAGTCCGCCGCCTGTGTCGGGATCAATGGCTGCGAAGATTTGAGTGGGGGCGCCGCCGATCACCGAATCCGTAACGGTGCCATTTTCGCTTATGCTTGCGTCGAAGAAACGGCCATTGTTGAGGTCGTTGCCTGCAATTATCGAGTTGGTAATTGTAGTGTTACCAAGTGTTTTTAGTGCGTACCCAAGTCCTGAGTTGCCGGTCATAGTGAGGTGAGATGCGGTCATAGTTTCACGGCTATAAATAGCGCCCCCCGAATAAGCATAAAGTCCAATTCGATTTCCAACCACACTTGTGTTTGAAATATCCAGCGATGGCCCGGCCATAATTCCGCTGCCTTTGAAAGTGGCATAATTACCTATGATCGCACTATCTTCGATCGTTGCTGATCCGTTAACCCCTCCGCCATGATGTACGGCACGGTTGCTGGCAATGGTACTGCTAGAGATAGTAACCGTTCCGCGACCGTTAGAAATTCCGCCACCATAAGCCGCGGTGTTCCCTGAAATGACGCTATCGGTAACATCAAGGGTCGCATCATTGAATACAAAAATCCCCCCTCCACTTTGGGTATCCGCATTGCCGCCAGTCAAAGTTAAACCGTTCAAATCCACATCAGCGTCCGAGCCATTTACGAACATGACACGACCCGTACTATTAGCATCAATAGTCACATCCGGCGTACCGTCACCATCCACATCACCGTCGATTGAGATGTCGGAGGTCAGCTCTAACTGGCCACCGGTTAGAACAATCGTACTGCCTGTCTCAAACGCTTCGCCCGCACCGCTGGCAAATGTGATGGTACTTTCATCCGGGTTGGAATTGGCCAAGACCAAAGCCTCGCGCAAAGACGTTTCCCCGTCCGTTGCATCAACCACATCGAGATTGGTCGTAACAATGTAATTGCCCATAATTCACCCCTCCAGCAAAATAGCTGAATTTACTAAACCATGGCGGTAATGGATCGGTCAACGAATTTCGGCCAATGATGGTTTCTAGGTTCTC
>CAZBBZ010000047.1:6368-10618 GCA_964489925.1 uncultured Rhodobacterales bacterium | reverse complement strand
CTCACGCAACCCACCAAGCTTGCTTGCGCTGCCTGTTGCGGCATGGCAGATGTTCACAAATTTTGTTGGACAGGAATAACGATATGGCGACAGCTCAAAACGACGCGGTGCTACAAGAAGCGGTTTGGACCGCGACTGGGTCGGCACTTTGGATCAAACGACTTGTATTGGTGATTGCAGGGATCGCGGTTTTGGCGATTGCAGCCAAGATCAAAGTCCCTATGTGGCCTGTGCCGATTACCATGGGTACCTTTGCAGTGCTGACGATTGGTGCGGCTTATGGTGCGCGTTTGGGTCTGGCGACGATCCTTGGTTATATGTTGGTTGGGGCGTTTGGCTTTGATGTTTTTGCAAGCTCATCTGCTGAAAAATTCGGCCTAGAGTACATGATGGGCGGTACGGGCGGTTATTTGGTGGGCTATGTGCTTGCCACTTTTGCTCTTGGCTATTTGGCGCGGCTTGGCTGGGATCGCACGACGCCGAAAATGGCGCTGGCGATGCTGATCGGCAATGCGCTGATCTATATTCCGGGCCTCTTGTGGCTTGGCGTCCTTTACGGCTGGGACAAACCTATTTTGGAATGGGGTCTAACACCGTTCCTGATCGGGGATGCGATCAAACTGGCGCTGGCGGCTTTGCTTTTGCCTGCGGTTTGGAAGCTCGTTGGTAAAGCGCGCGGATAACGCAGCTTAACAATCCGAGACTTAAAAAGCGCCTTGAGGCGCTTTTTTTGTGTATTTTTTCGATCTTTATCAAGCTGTTACGTTGACGTTAACGTAAAATGACGCGATGCGGGCGAATTTCCCCGTTGTTGCTTGTGGTTATTTGTTTCACAACAGGGAGCAAGGCCGAATGAGCGGTCTTAGAGTTTCAACAGGAGACGCAGCATGAATATTGTATCAATGGCAATGGGCTACTTGGGCCCAACAATCGTATCTAAAGTCGCTAAATCGATGGGCATGTCCGACAGCATCGTTACGAAAATGATCGGCTTGGCCTTGCCCAGTATTCTTGGTGGTCTCACCGGGTCGAGCCGTTCTGGTGCAGGTGCCGGAGCCTTGTTTGATGCGGTTTCGAAAATGAATTGGGGCGGTGGAAATTCTAACCCCCTAGAAGCAGCCCTTGATGTTGGCGGTATTGGCGATTTTGCCAAAAGCGGCGGCGGCTTGCTTGGTAACCTTTTGGGCGGCAACCAGATGAACGGCCTAACGAGCGCTGTGTCGCGTGCGGGTGGCGCAACCGAAGAACAAGCCGGGTCTTTGCTAGGGATGCTTGGCCCCATCGCGCTTGGATCATTGCGTGATCGCGTTGATGCCGATGGTATGGATTCTGCTGGTTTGGCCCAGTTCTTGGGCGATCAGACCAGCAATATTGCGCAATCAATGCCCGCAGGCTTTGCCAGCGAACTGTCTGGCACTGGATTGCTTGATAACCTTGGTGTTGATCTTGGCGCGCTTTCAGGTGGCGTTGCAGGCTTGACTGGCATGGCTGGAAGTGCCGTTTCGAGTGCGACTGGTGCCGCATCCGGCATGGCTGAACAAGCCACGGATTTTGCCCGTGACGCGGCTGGTGGTGCGGTTGATGCTGCACAAGGTGCGGTTGGCGCAGCTGGTAATGCAGCGCAAGGGGCAGCAGATGCAACAACAGGGGCGATGCGTGACGCGGTAACAGGTGCCAAGGATGCAGCAAACGCGCGTTCTGGCATGGGTATTATGCCTTGGGCCATCGGTGGTTTGATCATCGCCGCCCTAGCGTGGTATTTCCTTGGTCGTTCGCCAGCGCCAGAAGTGTCGATGCCTGACGTTGGCCAAAACATCATGGTCGGTGATGTGAACCTTGGCGAGCAGTTGTCAACATCGCTTGACGGGTTCAAGACCACCATGAGCACGATCACAGATGCAGATAGCGCGACGGCTGCCTTGCCTCAGCTAGAAGCCTTTGGCGGCCAGTTGGACAACATCGGCGGACTAGCAGACGGTCTGCCAGACACAGCTAAAGGTGCCTTTAGCGGTATCATCGGCACAGCGCTTGAAGCGGTGAAGCCATTAATTGAAAAGGCCCTTGGTATGGCAGGGGTATCAGATGCAATCGGCCCGGCGCTGAATGGCATCTTAGAGAAACTGACCGCGATGGCCGGCTAACCCGGCTCCACACACACACTAGCGGTTAGTGAGGGCCGGGGGTACGTGCTGCACCTCCGGCCTTTACTTTTTAAGACATTGGAACAGTGGTGCCGCGCGGCGGCTCTTGTTCGCAAACCGAAGCTGGCAGCGTAATCACAGCTTGGCCGCTATCGCCGAATGTGACCTCATTGCTAAAGTTGCCCGCGCGAAACGTCACGGATGTTCCTGCAAGGCCGATGCGGTCAATTTCGACCCTTTGCCATTGCCAAAACCCTTGTTCGTTATCTAAATCCAGACCCACAATCGCTTGTGTGCCCGGGGCAATCGCGCCGATCTGCATAGTCAGACCACGTGCGCCGTCCACAACTGGCGCCACAGAAATCAAACCGGACAAAACTTTGACCGGCATCGGGTCTTTGGTCCCCGGCCCGCCATAAACCGTGTCGATCAAGAACCGGCCATGGGCGTTGGTAAAGTCAATCTCAAGCGCGCCGCTGAGCGCTTTGCAAGTACCTGTAACCCGCAAGCCAATGCGATCCCACGGGTTGCCGTCGGCGATTGTGACCGTCAGTTGGGGCGACGTTTCGTTCGCGGTCGATAGAGCGGGCAGACTTGCGGCAATGAGCCAAGCAAGAATGCCTACCCGCACGGTTACTGTGCAGCCGCAAGGCTGATGACAGGCTCCATGTCGTCCAAATCCGCGTCAGACAAATGGCACTTGATTTGCAAACCACTGTCGAGCGTGCGCAAAGGCGGCACCTCGCGATCACAAAGACCACCGGGCACTTTGGATTTATGCCCACAGCGGGTTTGGAACGGGCAGCCGCTTGGCGGGTTCATGGCCGATGGAATGTCCCCATCTAGCACGACGCGCTTTTTCTTGATCGACGTATCGGCAATCGGCACGGCTGATAGCAAGGCTTCGGTATAAGGGTGGTATGGGGGCGCAAAGACTTGATCCGTGGTACCCATTTCAACCACATGGCCGAGATACATGACCAATACCCGGTCCGACAGATAACGCACGATCGACAGATCATGGCTGATGAACAGCAAGGTCGTGCGGCTTTCGCGCTGAATTTCCATCAGCAGATCCGTGACCGCGGCTTGCACGGACACATCAAGCGCGCTGACAGGTTCATCTGCCACAACAATCTTGGGCGCCCCAGCAAAGGCACGGGCAATCCCGACACGTTGCTTTTGACCGCCCGACAGTTGACGCGGCATTCGCTTGGCAAACTCACGAGGCAGTTTCACCAGATCTAGCAGTTCGAGCATTTTCTGCTCGCGCTCGGCTGGCGTGTTGCCAACCTTGAATTTTTCAAGCACGCGGATGATTTGATTGCCCACCTTGTGGGAGGGGTTCAGCGTATCAAAGGGGTTCTGGAACACCATTTGAATGTCCGCAATCGTGCGCGTGTCGCGCTCCTCAATCGGAGTGTCACCGATGGCTTTGTTTTCCAAAGAAATCTTGCCACCCGTTGCGGTTTCCAAGCCCAATAGCATTTTGGCGAGCGTGGATTTCCCGCAGCCAGATTCCCCGACGATGGCGAGCGTTTCTGCTTCGCGAGCTTCAAGCGTGATGGTTTCATTCGCTTTGACCACGCGTTTTTCGCCGGATGAAAACAACGCACTGGCCGCGACTTCGTAGTATTTTTTCACATCGTCGATTTTCAGGATCACATCGCCGGGTTCCGTCACTTCGGTCGATGTGGAGGCCGCAATAGGCGCATTCCAATCAATATCCGCAAAGCGCAAACAGCGGCTTTCGTGACGATCCCGGTTATGGCCCGGCACATCGGCCATAGGGATCACACCCGCGTTGCACTGACCGTCTACAAAGTAGTCGCAGCGCGGTCCAAAGTTACAGCCCGGCGGACGTTCATGGGGCAGGGGAAAGTTACCTGGGATCGCAACCAAGGGCCGTGCATTCTTATCTGCACCGGGCAGGGGGATCGAGCGGAACAGCGCTTGGGTATAGGGGTGGCGCATCTTGTCAAAGACATCGCCGATTGACCCGGTTTCCACCGCCTCACCGGAATACATCACGCAAAGCCGATCACAGGTGTCCATCACCAGCCCAAGGTTGTGGCTGATGAACAGCATCGAGGTGCCGTATTTCTTGCC
>CAZBBZ010000047.1:0-6358 GCA_964489925.1 uncultured Rhodobacterales bacterium | reverse complement strand
GCCATGGCAATAACGATACGCTGCTGCTGACCGCCCGATAGCTGATGCGGGTAGGATTTCAGGATGCGATCTGGGTCGGGCAGGCGGACGCTTTCCACAACCTCGCGGGCCATGGACATGGCCTCGTCCAAGGATTTGCCTTCGTGGATCATCGGCACTTCGGCCAGTTGGCGCCCGATCTTCATCGCCGGGTTCAACGAGGCCATTGGTTCTTGATAGATCATCGCGATTTCAGAGCCACGCACATCGCGCAGTTCTTCTTCGGAAAAACTTGCCAAATCGCGGCCCTTGAACTTGATTGTGCCACCCACGATTTCGCCGTTGACGCCAAGGTCTTGCATCACGCCCAAAGCTACGGTGGATTTCCCGCAACCGGATTCGCCCACCAATCCCATGGCCTCTCCCGGCATGACGGTGCACGAAAAATCCATTACAGCCGGGATTTCGCCCGCGCGGGTGAAGAAGGAAATCGAGAGGTTGTCGATCTCTAGGATCGGGCCGTCGTAGCTATCGTTTGTCATCGGCTTTTCCTCATCAATCCTTCAAGCTCTGTTCGCGCAGACCATCGGCCAGCAGGTTCAGACCTAAAACAAGTGTCATTAGCGCCAATGCGGGGGGCAGGGCCGGGTGCGGGTAGATCGACAAGAGCTTGCGCCCCTCGTTGATCGTCATGCCCCAATCCGGGCTTTCCGGGCTCACGCCAAGGCCAAAGAACCCCAAGGTTCCTAGCAGAATGGTGGTGTAGCCAATGCGCAAACAGAAATCGACGATCAGCGGGCCGCGTGCGTTGGGCAGGATTTCCCACAGCATGATGTACCATGACCCTTCGCCGCGTGTTTGGGCAGCGGCCACGTAATCGCGGGTTTTGATGTCCATGGTCAGCCCGCGGACAATCCTAAACACCGTCGGGGAGTTCACAAACACCACCGACACAAAGATATTCAACTGGTTGGCATCCATCGCAAACACGCCCAAAGGATCGGCGTTAAAGGCAAGACCCGTGTAGGCCCAAAGCCCGAGGATCAGCACGATCGCGAGCCACAGATACATCTTTTGCGGTTGGGTGTAGAGTTTGGTGTAAACCAGCACGACCAAGAACACGATGGGGAACAGGAATAGCACCGCTGCCAGATACATGGGCACGCCAGTTTCCACCATTTCCTTGTTCACCAGCAGATAGAACAAAAGGATCACTGGGAAGGCGAGGACGAGGTTGGCCAGAAAGCTAAGGATGGTGTCAAACCGCCCACCGTAAAAGCCCGCCGGAAGCCCCAGCGTAATCCCGACCATGAAGGCAAAGAGGGTTGCAGCAGGTGCAATCGACAGCACCGTGCGCGCGCCCGATACCATGCGGGAAAACACGTCGCGACCCAAATTGTCGCCGCCATAAAGGTAGAACAGATCGCTGTTTGGCACAGGCGTGCCGGGCTTTTTGTTCTTCATCTGGGTGATTTGATCTAGGTCGCCGAATATCTCGATCAAACCAAAAGAGGAAATGATCGCCGTGAGCACCCAAAACAGCACCAGCGCAAAGCCGATCATCCCAATGGGGCTGTCAAACAGGCGCCCATAAAGTCCGGTCGAGCGTTTGGTGGAAATCGAGATTGCAAAGACCGCAATCATCGACAACCAAACGGGCCAGAACTGCCAAACCGCGCGGCCCAAAATGCCGCGCCGCTCGCCATCTAGCAAGGTCATGCCCAAGAGCCACAGCACGAGGACCACCCCCAGCACGAGGGCAGCGGCGGTTAGCATGCGGCGGATAAATCCCGCGAGCTGAAACGGTTGATAAGCCAGCGCGATAAGCAGCATATAGCCCAGCGAAAACAGCCCCGCGATGCCGCTGATAAGCCCGATTAGGATGCCGACGCCATCCCCGCCAAGCAGCCACCATGATAGGACCATAAGTGCAACGCCCAAGACGCCGGTGATGACCAAGCGCAAGGGGCGTTGTTCAGGCGCAATGGCGCGTGCGTCCGTGTAGCTTTCCACGATCATCAAGATGACGTTCAACGCGATGACCGCGATTGTGATGGCAAAAACAGGGTAAAGGAATATCCCTGTTGGTCCGCCCCAGCTTAGTTGTTCCATGCTCTCGCTCCCACGCGCGTAATTATGATGTCACGCGGATGCGTGGGTTTAGATAGACATAGCCAATGTCGGAAATCAGCTGGGTAATCAGCACGACGATCACCGCCACCACTGAACAACCCATCAAGGTTTCGATGTCGTTGTTTTCCGCCGCAGACACCAACGTCCAGCCAAAGCCGGGGTAGCTAAACAGCCGCTCAACGATCACAACGCCTGTCAGCAGCCACGGGATTTGCAGCATGATAACGGTGAAGGGGGCAATCAGCGCGTTTCTAAGTGCGTGTTTGATGACCACATTGGGAAAGCTGACGCCTTTAAGTCGGGCCGTGCGGATATATTGCGCAGTCATAACTTCGGCCATCGACGCCCGCGTCATGCGTGCGATGTAGCCCATACCGTAAAGCGCAAGGGTCATGACCGGCAGGGTGAAGTTTTCAAAGGTGATGCCATCAACTGCGGTCTTGGCTGAGCCCTTGAACCATTTTAGCCCCACGATTGAGGAGGAAAAGATGATGACAAAGATCACGCCCGACACATATTCCGGTGTCGCTGTGGTGCCGATGGAAAAGGTGGATAATGTCCGATCAAGACGCGAGCCTTCGCGCATGCCTGCCAAAACGCCAACCAGCAGGGACATCGGGATCATGACGACCAAAACCCAAAACATCAGCCAACCGGTGCGGGCGAGCTTTTCGGGGATCACCTTGTTCACGTCTTCCTTAAAGACAGTCGAATAGCCAAAGTTGCCTTGCAACACACCGCAATAGCGCGGGCCTTCAAAGCTGGTGGAGGTGCCGCGCATACAGCGGGCGGTGACGCTGCCGTCTTCGGCCTCGTTCACCCAACCGGGCATCACGCCAAGCCATTCGCCATAGCGTACAAACAGGTTTTGACGATAGCCCCGGTTATCCAGCCAGCTGTCGACCTGTTCTTGGGTCATGCGCATGTTGCCTTGGGTCTTGGCGAGTTTTTCTAAATTTGGATCGAGGTTCGTCAGGAAAAAGACGATAAACGTCAAGCACAAGGCGGTCAGGAAGGTAACGCCCAACCGTTTCAAAATGAAAGTACCCATGTGTTCCCCGTTGCTTGTCGTTTTATTCCGGCTCTCGATGGGCCGGGTTGTTGGTGCGGGCGGGCGGTTGATCGCCTCTCCAGCGGATTAGCTGCCCCGCGCCATTTGGTGGCGCGAGGCGATTGTTAAAAAAGACTTAGGTCCAAGCGTAGTCGTGGATGTGGGTCTCAAAGTTGGGGTGCATTTCTGTGCCCACAAGACCTTCTTTGGCGTGGTGGAAGATCGACTGCCAGTAAGGTTGGATAACCACACCTTCGTCCTGCATGATCGTTTGCAACTTGGCCATCACAACGCGGCGCTTGTCCACGTCAACGATTGCCAGCGCTTCGGATAGTAGCGCGTCAAACTCTGCGTTTTCAAAGCCAGCTTCGTTCCAAGCTTCGCCAGAGCGATAAGCAAGTGCTAGGATTTGTACGCCCAAAGGACGCTGGTTCCAGTTGGTGGAAGAAAACGGATATTTCACCCAGTCATTCCAGAAGGTCGAGCCGGGCAGAATGGTCCGCTTGACGTTGATGCCCGCACTCCGCAACTGAGCGGCAACCGCATCAGTTGTGACCGTACGCCAGTCGCCATCAATCGAGATCAGCTCATGCTCGTAATCACCCATGCCAGCTTCAACCATCAAGGCTTTGGCAGCAGCGCCATCAACCTTTTGTGGGGGAAGTTCAGCGTATTCTGGGTGGATGGGACAAACATGGTGGTTTTCTGCAACCACGCCGTTGCCGGAAAATCCAAGCTCAAGACAGGCAGCATTGTCCACCGCCATGGCCAAGGCCTGACGCACGCGTTTGTCCGCGTAAGGCTTCATGCCATCAACTTCGGCCTTTTGGTTCGGACGAATAACGATGGTGTTTGCGGTCACCGCTTCGGATTTCACAAAGCCGTCGATGCTGTCAAAGATCTCGATGAACTCGCCGTCGATGCGGTAGGTCATGTCAAACTCGTCGCCATCTGCACCCGCAACCCAAGCTGCTGGATCAGTACCATAATCGATGTATTCAAACCGATCGATGTAAGCGCCGTTGCCTTCGTTCCACCACGTATGGTTTTCGTTGCGCACCAACACGCCTTTTTCGCTCACAGCCAGCGATTCTGGCAGGTAAGGGCCAGTGCCGATTGGGTTGTCGAGCATGGTTTCTGGATCAAAGCTGGAATGCACGATGGCCGCTGGGTAATCCGCAAAGCCCGGAATGATTGTGATGTCAGCTTGTGGCAAGTTCAAAACGACCGTGTGGCTGTCAACGACTTCGATCACGCCATCTGCCGCAACACCTGTGTCTTGGTTGATGAGCGTGTTCATGCGGCTGGCCATCGAGTTGCCCTCGACCGACTTGTCACACCAACCTGCGATGTTGCGCGCAACATCTTCAGCAGTGAAGTCATCGCCGTTGTTCCACTTAACGCCCTTGCGCACGTTCAATGTATAGACGGTTGCGTCTTCGTTTACGTCCCAGCTTTCCAGCAACTTGCCTTCAAATGTTCCGTCGCGGTTGTACTGAACCAGATACTCTAGCCAGCCGCGTGTGAAGTTCGCGATTTGCGACCAATCGTATGTGCGGGGGTCTTTTAGGCCGCGCACTTCGGTCTGGATGCGCAAAGTGCCACCCATTTTGTGACCGCCAGCTTGCGCAGGCGCATCAAGGCCGATCATGGTATAGGCAGCAGCCGTAGTTGCCCCAAGTGCAGAGGCGCGGGCCAAGAATTCACGACGGGAAAGATCACCCGCTTTGTATTCATCTGCGAACATGTCGACAGATTTATGCAGCGGTTTCCCGTTGATGGTGGATTTCGTCATTTGGTTCTCCCTTTTATAACGACGACTGCCGAACATGCGGCAGTTAGAATTGCTCGTTTGTCTTGCCAAAGGCGCGAAGCGCGCTTTTGGAGTGTCTCGTCGACCGTTTCATCGGTCATTTGAATGGCATTGCAGCCAATATTGTCAGGCGCGTCAACATCAGAGCAGTAAACTGGTGTAACTTTTACGACAGAAAATAGTCTGCTTGCGACATCTGTCCATGGTGGCATCAGATTTGCGATCATGTTTGCACATGCGCCATGACGCGCTCGCGACTTCGGTTTGATTCTGGATCGTTTTTGGCTTGGGCGCGAAAACTACGCGGTGAAACGCCAGTTTTTTGCGAAAATAGCCGGGTAAAATAAGCCGCAGACGCAAACCCACTTTGGGTTGCAATCGTCGAAATCCGATCAGCGCTTTGAACAAGTTTTGCCTTGGCTTCCAATAGTTTACGGTTTTGAATTAACGTATTTGCCGAACAGTTGTTGGTTGCCTTGCACACTCTGGCAAGATGCGTGGGTGTCACGCCCAAAGCGGCGGCATATTCTGCAACGCCGTCGTCACTGGAATATCCGTCCTCTAGCGCGGCCGTAAACCGCCCCATCAACTTTTGAGCAGGGGTTAATTTTGTTGGGGTTTGGGGCGCATTGCGGGCCAGCCAAACGGACAAAAGCCCGGTGTAACAATACAGCGCCGCTTGTGCGGCGGCGGCGGTATTTCCGGCTTCGCGGTTTATGTCATCGCAAATCGAGGCCAAAGCTGCTTGATCGCCGCGCGCGCCAATAAGCTGCATAAAATCTGTGCTCGGAAGGGGCTGTGGCAGTTCAATGCTCGTGGGTACAGCGATAATCCAACCAAAACAGGCAGGGGTTAAATCAAAGCCAAAAACGGTGCCTGCGGGCAAAAAGAATGCAGAGTTGGGCGCAAACCCGCGGGTCGTGCCATTCACGTGAACCCGCCCTGCGCCCTTATTGATCCAAACAAAGTGGTGGGTATCTTGTGTCGCATGCGGTTGCAGCGCCCAAGGTGTTGCGCGCAAACAAGCGGCCACGGAAATGCAGGTAATTGCAGGCAAAGCATCATTACTAATTTTTATTGCAGATCGCGTCATACCACCCTTGAAGCGAGGCATGCGCATGGGTGTGTCCACCCAAATGACATGATCGCTATTCAATTTCACCAGCTACGCACAGCCTAACAATCAATGGGCCTGCGATACAACCGGAAAGCCGAAATTGGGACTTAAGGGGCAATTAGCGCCAACATCGACGCGATTGTGGTGCTGTCATCAAGCACGAGGTCTTGCCAGTCTTTCATACGGTTGCGCAACCATGTGCGTTGGCGTTTGGCGTATTGTCTTGTGGCGATGCTGGACTGGGTTGCCGCCTCTACCAGTGGCA
>CAZBBZ010000046.1:3156-11993 GCA_964489925.1 uncultured Rhodobacterales bacterium | reverse complement strand
GTGTGCCCGGCCAACCTGCATGATATCGACACGTCGATTGCCGAGATAGACCGTCATCCGCCCGTTGAATGTCGTTGTTGGCCAAGTCAGACCCGGAATACTTTCGTGGCCTTCAAACAGGCGGGGGAAACGCTGAAATTCACTGTCCCAATCTTCTTGCCCACGCTCTACAACCATAGCTCGCGCTTTTTCGGACATAATAATTTGGCCGGCATTATAGGCTGACGCGCCAAGCACACGCACAGCATGGTAGTGCGTCAACACCAGATGGGTGATCGGTTTGTCTGTAACCTCGCGCACCTTTTCAATCACCATATTGGCAAGGCGCGGCGTTGCCTGAGCTTCGATGATCATTACGCTGTCATCACCGATAATCACACCGGAGTTCGGATCCCCTTCGGCCGTAAATGCCCACAGCCCATCACCGATTTCATCAAAGGTGATTTTCTTTTCAGCCATATCGCCTTGGCTTGCGAATGCTTTACTCATCATTTTTTCCTTCAAATGGGTCTTTTAGAGCGGGCAATAGTGTGCCTTTGCAATCACCAAAGCCGATTGTGTAGCCATCGCCTTTTGCCGCGGCCTGCAGTGTCAATTCATCACCGTCTTCAATGAACGAACGAGTCGATCCATCTGGTAGTTCAAACGGGTCTGTTCCACCCCAGCTAAGTTCTAGCAAAGAGCCTCGGCTATCTCGGTCGGGGCCAGAAATTGTGCCAGACCCCAACAAATCGCCCGAATTCATCGGACAGCCGCTGGTCGAATGATGAGCAAGTTGTTGCGCGGCGGAATAGTACATTTCTTTGTAGTTCGTTTTACAAATAGCATGGCCATTCAACATTGCGCATAAATCAATATCGTAAAGCATCGGGCCTGTGTCTCGCAAATGCGGCAGTAACTCAACTTCACGTGGTGGGGTGGAACACCGAAATGGTTCCAGAGCCGCTTTTGTTACAATCCAAGGGCTGATCGTTGTTGCCGTTGCTTTGGCCTGAAAAGGACCAAGTGGTTGGTATTCCCAAGCCTGAATGTCGCGCGCTGACCAATCGTTCAGCAGGACATAACCAAATATATTCGCATCCGCTTCATCAACGCTGATCGGTCTGTCAGACGCACGGCCTACAATTGCACCGAGTTCCAATTCTATATCGAACTTTTGACACGGGCCCCAATGGGGCATGTCGTCATTTGGACCTTTCAACTGCCCCCACGGACGGCGAATGTCAGTGCCAGAAACTACAACCGAAGACGCGCGACCATTGTAGCCAATTGGGATATGTAACCAATTTGGTGGCAGCGCATTTTCAGGTCCGCGAAACATAGTACCGACATTGGTTGCGTGATGTCGCCCCGCATAAAAATCCGTGTATTCAGAAACGCGAAAGGGCATGCATAATTTAGCACCCTTCATGGGGACCAAATAGCTTTTTAGTCTTTCAGACTGCTTTGAGGATTCTGACAAAGCCTTTGTCAGAAAGTTCCGAAAGTCCGACCAAACTTCCGGTCCCATCGCCATAAAGTCATTCCATTCGCCACTGAATAACACCAAAATATCTGGTAGCTGGAACAACCCGTCGTCTTCCATTTGTGTCACGTCAAGGATCATATCCCCAATCGCAACACCGCAGTGCGGGCCTTCGTCCGTTTGGAAGGAACCATAAGGTAAGTTGTTCAATGGAAACGGCGTATCCGCGCTATTCGCGCTTTCAACCCAGCTTTTGAGTAGCGTCATTTTTTGCCCGGTGTCCCATCGAATTTCTTTTCTAGGTCCACCCAACAGTCAATATAGTCGTCTTGCAAGGGGGCCTCTTTGGCGGCAAAGGTGGTAAGGTGTTGCGGAAAGCGTGTTTCGAACATGAAAGACATCGTGTTTTCCAGTTTTTCAGCTTTCAAACCAGCGTTGGACGCTCCTTCAAAGGCATTTCTATCAGGACCATGAGGCAGCATCATGTTATGCAGGCTCATACCGCCGGGAACAAAACCTTTCGGTTTGGCATCGTAAATTCCAAAGATATTGCCCATCAGTTCTGACATGACATTCTTGTGGTACCAAGGTGGTCGAAAGGTATCTTCTGCGACCATCCAGCGGTCGCGGAACAAAACAAAGTCAATATTCGCCGTGCCTTCCACACCGCTAGGCGCTGTCAGAACAGTAAAAATCGACGGGTCCGGATGATCGAAAAGAATTGAGCCAACTGGACAATAGGTGCGTAAGTCATATTTGCACGGTGCGTAATTGCCGTGCCACGCAACAACATCCAACGGGCTGTGCCCGATTTGCGTTTCATAGAACTGGCCACACCATTTCACGGTAACACGACCTGGTGCGTCGCGATCCTCAAATGCGGCAACAGGTGTTTTGAAATCCCGCCGGTTCGCCATGCAATTGGCCCCTATTGGTCCACGGCCGGGCAAATCGAATTTCTGCCCATAATTTTCACAAACAAAACCACGCGCTGGGCCTTCCAAGATTTCGACTCGGTACACCAACCCACGCGGAATGATCGCGATTTCCTGTGGTTCAATATCAATGGTGCCAAGCTCCGTTGAAAAACGTAAGCGGCCCTCTTGAGGAACGATCAACAATTCGCTGTCGGCGGAATAAAAATACTCATCCACCATGCTGTCAGTAACCAAATAAACATGACTGGCCATGCCAGTTTGTGTGTTCACATCTCCAGCGGTTGTCATGCTGCGCATGCCGGTTAGCCACGTTAATGGCTTGTCTGAATGTGGGACAGGATCCCAACGGTACTGTCCAAGTGAAATGATCTGATCGTTCACATGTGGCGCCGTGCACCAATAGGGAAGGTCGATGCGTGTAAATCGATGGGTGTGTTTTACCGACGGGCGGATACGATAGCACCACGTTCGTTCGTTCTGGTGATTGGGGGCAGTGAAAGCTGTGCCTGAAAGCTGTTCCCCATAAAGACCGTAATTGCATTTTTGTGGGCTGTTCATGCCCTGCGGTAAGGCATTTGGCAGCGCCGCTGTTTCAAAGTCGTTGCCAAAACCGGGCATATAGCCGTCATAGCTACCCATCACATTGGGAGCGCGTGTCAAGCCAGAGATCTTGGTTTCCTGGTTCATACGAAATCTCCTGTGCTGTCACGACCAAGCAGGTAGGGTTTATAACTCACAACAAGAATGTTGCACTTCCGACTATGTTCGAAAAAGTTTGGGTTTGTCGACTTCAAAAGAATTCACTCGCCATGTGCAGAAAACTCTGCGCAGGGTAGGTTCTGGTGAAAACGAGCATGTCATTCACTTTTCAAATCCCATTGGAGGCTCAATGCAATTCCTTCGCGTTAATTGGCGATGGCTAGCCGCCGGTGCATTTCTGACCGGTGGGTCTGGATTTGGACAAACCTATTTCATTTCCCTTTTCGCTGGCGAAATTAGGGGCGAGTTCGGGCTTTCCCACGGACAATGGGGCCTGATTTACACGGCCGGAACGATGATATCTGCGGTCCTTATGTTGTGGGCTGGTCAACTGGCTGACCGCTTTACTGTCACTCAGATTTCTTCTGTCATTATGGTGCTGTTCGCTCTTGCCTGTTTTGCAATGGCAATAAATACGTCTGCACTTGGACTGATCGCGATTATATTTGGTTTAAGGTTTTGCGGGCAGGGGATGATGGGTCATATTGCGTTGGTGGCCGCTGGGCGTTGGTACGCAACGAACCGCGGTCGCGCCGTATCCATTATGTCTTTGGGCTATGCTGTTTCAGAAGCGATTTTTCCAATTGTGTTTGTCGCGCTCACCATATGGATGGGGTGGCGCAACAGTTGGATTTTAGCGGCTGGCATTTTGCTGTGTCTTATTCCTTTGCTGCGCCGGATGCTTTCCGTGAAGCGGCGGCCAAAGGGCGCAAAAGAAGTAAATGACAGCCCGACCGTGGGTATGGAAAATCGTCATTGGACGCGGCGCGATGCTATTTCACATCGGCTATTTTGGCTAACCTTGCCTGCATTTATGGCAATGCCGATTTTTTCAACATCTTTGTTTTTTCAACAAGTTCATTTGTCAGGCTTAAAAGGATGGGAATTGGCAAGTTGGGTTGCAATGATTCCTATTTTGACAGTTTCGGCGATATTCTCGATGTTGGCTTCGGGTCCGTTGATTGACCGCTTTGGTAGTGGCCGGTTTTTAGGTTTTCACTTGGTTCCAGCGATCTTAGCTTTTCTTATTCTTTGGCAAGGAAGTTCGTTTTGGGCCATCGCTACGGTGTTTGTTCTTATGGGAACAACGCAAGGCATCGGTGGCAATTTGGCGGGCACATTTTTTCCCGACTACTATGGAACAGACCATCTAGGAGCGATCCGCGCGGTTGCCACTTCAACGATGGTTTTTGGATCGGCTATTGGGCCAGGGGCCACCGGTGTGTTGATTGATTTGGGCTGGAGTTTTGCGGATCAGGCTATTGGCATTGCGGTAATTATAGCCGGGGCAGCAACTTTGGCAGTTTATGCGGTTCGCCTAGAGAGGCGCGCAATCAGCGACGACGTCTAAGGTACACATAAAATGCGCCACCACCGCCATCTTTGAGTTGGGCTTGATGAAATTGAAGCACCAATCCACGTAAAGGCGGCATTGCCAACCATTGCGGTAGGCTTTCTCGAATGACGCCTTTGCGGGTGGGTATAACACCGCCTTCATCGCGCGCACTTTGCCCTTTGCCAGTAATCACCAAAACCATACGACACCCATCGGCCGAGGCAGAGGACACAAATGTCCGAAGCGCGGCATGGGCTCTTGCGGCCGACATGCCATGAAGATCGATGCGGCGATCCGGCTTGATCTTGCCTTTGCGCAAGCGATCATAGGTCCGACCATCAAGTTCGTTCGAAGAATTCGTCTGTTGGGGACGATCAATTGGAACAGAACGATCAATCGGCTGCGCCTTTATCGGGCGTACCGGTTGACCGTGATCTACTTCCGGTGCGGAAATCGACGGACCCCGCTCGGTTTCAGTATTGATTGAAAGTGTTGGGGCTTTTGAAATGGGGGTTAGGGTTTTGGCCACACGCCCCCAAGTTTCACGATCCTCTGCCGAGAGCTTTCCCCGCTGCCGCTTGCGAGACATTGGTTCACTCCCAACCTTTTGGACTTAACGCTCGGTAGCGACCAACAGCCAATTTGGATTATCGCTGCCCATCAGACGCGCAAATGTCCAGATGTCTCGCTGTTTCTTAATCTCGTTTGGATCACCTTCTTGAATGCGGCCTTCGGCGTCTTTCACAACAGACGTCATTTCGCCCAAGAATCGAATGGTGATTTCCGCTTCATTGTTTACTTCGTCAAAACTTGCGTCTGTAAGTTTCAATTCACGAACACCAACAAAATTGGCCTCCACGATCAAACCTTTGTCGGCCCGATCTTCAACTGCTGCACGGAAACCTTCGTACACATCCGGGCTAAGGAAATCGCGCAACACATCTGTATCGCCGTTTTCAAATGCCATTAGGATCATTTCATACGCTTGGCGCGCACCACCGACAAATTCAGTCACCGAAAAATTGTTTTCGACACGCTTCATTGCCGCCAAGGCTTTGCCAGCATCACTGTCAGGGTCGATATTATCTGCGATATCCAGATCCGGACCACCTTCGATAACGGCAAATTCGCCGTTTTTTCGAGGTGTCGATGTTTGCACACTTTGAGGGTCATTTGTGGATTCAAATCCGTCCCGTGTTCCTAGAACACGACGCAGTTGGAGCACCAGAAATAGTGCCACTCCAGCTAATACGACAATTTGAATCATTTGAGAGCTCATGAAACCACGACCTTATACAAAGTTACCCGGTGGATATTGAAAACCCCGGAGGACGATCCTTATGTAGGGTCTTGTTGGGCTCAAGTCCACTGTCCGCTTTCAAGGATGCGTTATTCATATGCTACTGTTCCTTCTATTGGTTGCCATTCCGATAATTGAAATTGCCCTTTTCATTCAGGTTGGTGGCGCAATTGGGATGTGGCCGACGCTGGCAATTGTGGTTGCAACAGCATTGGCCGGAACGATTTTATTGCGCGGACAAGGGATAGCAACGATGAACAATTTGCGTTCATCCTTAGCGCAGGGCCAAAATCCTGTAGACCCAATTGCCCATGGTGCATTTATCTTGGTAGCAGGCGTGCTTTTGTTAACGCCGGGGTTTTTTACAGATGCGACTGGAATCGCGTTTTTGATTCCGCCTGTAAGACGGGTGTTGATCCGTTTGGTTGGCGCTCGGTTAAAGGCGCATGTCGTGACGCCAGATAATTTTTCTACCGCTCAAAATAGGAACGCTCAACACCATCCCCGTCACGATAGTGACATTGTTGATGCAGATTACGAAGTGGTTGAGCCAGAGAATACCACAAAAGGTAATTCTGGGTGGACAAATCGTGATCAATGAGATCGCCTGTTGAGAGCAAAAATTTTGAGTGCTAAGAGGCTCTGGATTTGATGCATGAGCCGGAGAAATGATAGATGGCCGAAGAGACCCCAGCTGAAACCCCACGTTTGCGGGTATTAAGCCAATATATTCGAGATATGTCGTTTGAAAACATTGCTGCACAAAAAGGCATGTCAAGCGAAGTGAAGCCAGAGATTTCAGTGCAAGTGAATCTCGATGCGACCGACAAAAAAGAAGATAAGTGGGAAGTTGTCCTGAAGTTGGTGATTAACGCCAATTCAGACGGGAACGCTATCTTCATCTTGGAACTAGACTACGCAGGATTTTTCTTGGTGGAAAATGTTCCAGACAATCAACGTCACGCGTACCTGATGATCGAATGCCCACGGATGATTTTCCCATATGTTCGCCGTATCGTTGGCGACATTACACGGGATGGTGGCTATCCACCGCTCAACTTGGACAACATCGATTTCGTAGCTTTGTACCGTCAAGAGCTAGAGCGTCGTCAGGCAGAAGCCCGCGCGCCGGGCTGATAAAGTCGACAAGAAGTTTTAGAAACCCGCGATTATTCGCGGGTTTTTTATGCTTTCTTCCAAAGCGGTGCGTCACCCAAGTCATCAATGAACGCTTCATGCGCTTGCGCTTCTTCGTTGGTAAGCAATGACGGAAGCGCTGTTGTTCGGTTTTTGGGCGCGAATTGAATGGTCGTTGGTTGGTTTGAAACAACAACGTTGGATGTTGTGGCACCACCCATCAAATCAGGTTGTCGACCACCGAGAAGTTCCAAATAAACATCAGCTAACAGCTCACTGTCCAACAAAGCGCCGTGTTTTTCCCGAACGGAATTATCCACGTTAAAACGTCGACATAATGCATCCAGGGAATTTTGCGCCCCAGGATATTTGCGCCGCGCGATATCTAACGTGTCAATCGCTTGGTCCATTGGCAGTTGTTTGAATCCGGCCCAATCAAGTTCCGCGTTCAAAAACTTCATATCGAAAGCTGCATTGTGAATGACAAGTTTTGCATCACCGATAAAGTCGATGAAATCTTGAGCTATTGCCTTAAAAACTGGTTTATCAGATAAAAACTCTATCGAAAGCCCATGCACTTGGAAGGCATCATCTGGCATGTCGCGTTCAGGGTTTACGTATTGATGATACGTCTGGCCGCTCGGCATATGATTTATCAGTTCCACACAGCCAATTTCAACCAAACGATCACCCGTGAATGGATCAAAGCCGGTTGTTTCGGTGTCGAGGACGATCTCTCTCATAGTTTATAGCGCGCCTTTATTTGTTCGATGATTGTGGAAACCTGCGTTGCAGTTTCTTGCAACGTCGTCGAGGTATCAACGACAAAGTCAGCTCGTTTGGTTTTTTCATCGTTTGGCATTTGTTTAGACAGGATCGTTTCGAATTTTTGTTCTGTCATTTGCGGCCGCGCGAGAACACGCTTTCGCTGAATTTCTGCGCCCGCATCGACAACGACGATGACATCAAACTGATCTTGGTTCCCAAGTTCGTAAATCAGTGGGATATCAAACAAAGCTATAGGTTTTTCGAGTTTTTCGATAAAAGCTGCGCGATGATTGGCGACAAGCGGGTGTATCAAAGCTTCGATCTTTTTCAAAAGCGTGAAGTCTTTTTGGATCGCATCAGAAAGTACCCCGGTATCAATGGAGTGACTTCCAGCAGCTGCTTCTGGTACAAGCTTAGCAATGGCTTCATATCCAAGCGCGCCTTTTTGATATAGGTCGTGAACAGACTTATCCGCATCCCAAACTGGAATTCCATGTTCCGCGAAAAAACTTGCGACGGTGGATTTTCCCATCCCGATTGACCCTGTAAGCCCGATCAAAATGGGTTTTGCTGTGTTCATGCGGACAAAACAATATCACGAAGATGATCGTCAACTTCTGGACGGGTATCAAACCACATTTCAAAACCTGGTACCGCTTGATGAAGCAACATTCCCAATCCATCCACTGTGCGCATACCACGATCATCAGCTGCACGTAAAAGGTCCGTCTTTAGGGGGGTATAGACAATGTCTGCTACCAAAGCCGATCTTGGCGCAGCGTCCAGCTTAACCCGCAATTCTGACTGTCCAACCATTCCAAGTGAAGTCGTGTTCACAATGGTAGCAGCACCATCAAACGACTGGTTGATCTTGCCCCATTCTACAACGGTAACTTTAGCGCCGAATTGGTCTTTTAGTAGTTCTGCTCGATGCCGGGTACGATTTGAAATACGAATTTCTGGTGCGCCATCTTCTAGCAGAGCTGAAATAACCGCGCGACTTGCACCGCCTGCGCCAATCACAGCAACTGGACCATCTGACCCACGCCAATCCGGTGCGTGTTGCTGAATGTTTTTAATGAAACCGTATCCGTCCGTGTTATCTGCGCGAAATTTTCCATTATCGCGAAATAC
>CAZBBZ010000046.1:0-3056 GCA_964489925.1 uncultured Rhodobacterales bacterium | reverse complement strand
AGATCGGCCATCCAATAACCGCAGCTAAAGCTGGTGCTATGATTGTTTGTTCGGTCATTTTGGTATCGTCCCTCGTTGTCGTAGGTAGGCCAATACACTCAACAATGGCATTCCTAGAATCACAAAATAATCACCTGTTGTTTTCAAAAACAACCGCGACCCATCAGCTTCGTAGTGATAACAGCCAACACTTGTAAATATGTTCGGCCCAACAACATTAAGATAATCATCAATGAAAGAGTCGGAAAAATCGTGCATCGTCATTTCGGCAGTTTGAACAACACGCCAAATTGGTGTGCCGTTTTGGGCAAGAACAACAGCCGAGTGAAGTTTGTGGGTCTTACCTCTTAGCCGTTGAAGTTTGGTTTTCGCGTCTTCTTTTGTGGCTACTTTTGAAATTAGAGACCCGTCCAAATCAAGCGTTTGATCGGATCCGATAACCAAAGCTGTGGGATCTTTTTTGGAAATTTTTAGGGCTTTAAGTTCCGCTAAAGCGTCTGCGATATCTCGCGTTGGTGTTTGAGAGGCAAGTAGGACCTGTTTAACGGTTTCTTCATCTGTTCGAGAATTTATTGCTTCAAAGAAAACTCCAGCCGATTTTAACATCTGCTTTCTCGTTGATGACGTAGAGGCCAAGATGATTTTTTCGGTAGGTTTGTTCATAAATTTGTGGAGAACCTTGTTGATAGTTTTTTTGGGTTTCGGTCGATTTACTTATAAGGTTTTGAACAGCCGTGGCGAGAAATGTCTATTAACGGTTTTCAATGTTAAGCTCTGTTTTTAACATATTGTTAGTTTTTTTGTGGACGTTGTGGATGAATACATATTGATCGAGTGATTACGTTATTAACTTATATAAAACAGTTACTTAATGAGATTTTTCAATTTTGAATGCTGGGGATATTTTTGGGATAAAATTTAATCCCCACAATTCACAGGACCTACAACCAACAACTATAAATTTACTATTTATATATATATTGTAAGCACGCTTTATGTTCGAGACACTCTTTCCCTGGATTAAAGCCCTTCACATAATCGCTGTGATATCATGGATGGCAGCATTATTATATTTGCCAAGGCTATTTGTTTATCATGCTGCCCTGAGATCAGATCAGGAAGAGATTTCTAATCAGTTTAAGATTATGGAATATCGTTTAGCGACCTTCATAATGAAACCAGCAATGATTACGTCATGGTTGATGGGTTTATTGTTGGTCGTATTTTATGGCTGGCCGGGCCTATTGGTAGAAATATGGTTCTTGATTAAGTTCGTGTCGTTGATTGGAATGACAATGTTTCATTCTTGGCTGAAATCGCGTCTTGTTGATTTTTCTGAAGATAAGAATTCTGTAAGTGAGCGATCTTTTCGAATAGCCAATGAAGTCCCCACAGTTTTGATGATCGTAATAGTGGTTATGGTTATCGTTCGGCCATTCTAGAGCGTTGTGTTGACAAATTTTTCTAATTACGTCATTTGAGATTTGTGGCTTGTTCTAGTCACTTTCTCCTGACTATGACCTACCGGATCATTTTCCCCGAATTGAGGACCTAATGGATAGTTCTATGGAATTTTCCGAGCTTTCGCTTGCTGAGCTGAAAGCCAAAAGCCCTGCAGACCTTTTGACGATGGCAGAAGATCTTGAGATCGAAAACGCCTCGACCATGCGGAAGGGCGACATGATGTTCGCCATTCTCAAAGAACTGGCGGAAGAAGGTGTCGAAATTTCCGGTGATGGTGTGCTGGAGGTTCTTAAAGATGGGTTTGGGTTTTTGCGTTCGCCAGAGGCAAACTATTTGCCGGGTCCAGATGATATTTATGTAAGTCCCAATCAGATCAAACAGTTTTCGCTTCGCACAGGCGATACTGTTGAGGGCGTTATTAAAGCGCCTCAGGACAATGAGAAATATTTTGCGATGGTGAAAGTCACGCAGATCAATTTCCAAGATCCAGAACAAGCTCGCCACAAAGTTCACTTTGATAACCTTACACCTCTTTATCCCGATGAGCGTTTGAAGATGGAAATTGAAGATCCGACAATCAAGGATCATTCCGCGCGGGTAATTGATTTGGTTTCGCCACTTGGCAAGGGTCAGCGGGCTCTAATCGTTGCGCCTCCTCGGACGGGTAAGACGGTTCTTCTTCAAAACATTGCTCATTCGATTGAAGCAAATCACCCAGAATGTTTTTTAATCGTACTTTTGGTTGATGAACGACCTGAAGAAGTTACCGATATGCAGCGTTCTGTGAAGGGCGAAGTTGTGTCTTCGACATTCGATGAACCTGCTGATCGTCACGTTGCGGTAGCTGAAATGGTCATTGAAAAAGCCAAGCGTCTAGTGGAGCACAAGCGCGACGTCGTAATTCTTTTGGATTCGATTACGCGCTTGGGCCGAGCTTACAACACTGTTGTGCCATCGTCTGGTAAAGTTCTAACCGGCGGTGTTGATGCGAATGCCTTGCAACGGCCAAAACGTTTCTTTGGTGCGGCGCGGAATATCGAGGAGGGCGGTTCGCTTTCGATTATTGCGACAGCTTTGATTGATACAGGTAGCCGCATGGACGAAGTTATCTTTGAGGAATTCAAGGGTACGGGTAACTCTGAAATTGTGCTGGATCGTAAGGTTGCAGATAAGCGCGTTTATCCAGCGATGGATATTTTGAAATCCGGAACACGAAAAGAAGACTTGTTGGTTGATAAAGCTGATCTGACTAAGACATTTGTTTTGCGCCGTATCTTGAACCCAATGGGAACTACAGATGCAGTTGAATTCTTGATTGGTAAGCTGAAACAAACCAAGTCTAATGCGGAGTTCTTTGACTCCATGAATACATAAACTTAATTAAATCAATGGTTTAGCAGAGATATGGACACGATCTTTGCCCTTTCTACTGCCTCGGGACGCGGGGCAATAGCGATTGTGCGCGTTTCCGGTGCAAATGCTGGAACGATTATGAAGGCTTTTTGTGGTAAAGTTTCAGAACCTCGTCATGCTGTCTTTGCATCGATAAAATCGCCAATCACTGGTGAGTTGATTGACCAGGGTGTGGTGAT